>CALWOR010000044.1 GCA_944383205.1 uncultured Oscillospiraceae bacterium
CGATGCGGCCCCAGACCTTCAGGGGCTCCTGCTCGCTCTTCTCCTCCTCACCGCCGATATAGGGGATGAGGTTATCCACCATCTCGGGCCAGCGCTCGAAGGTCTTGCCCGCCCCGGAGATGGCCTGATAGGTGCACACCAGCACCTTTTCAATGGGATAGCCCGCCTTCATGATGGGGGTGAGCAGGGGAGCGTAGGACTGGATGGAGCAGTTGGACTTGACGGCGATAAAGCCCCGCTTGGTGCCCAGGCGCTTGCGCTGGGCGGGGATGATCTCCAGGTGCTGGGCGTTGAGCTCGGGCACCACCATGGGCACATCGGCGGTCCAGCGGTGGGCGGAGTTGTTGGACACCACAGGGCACTCACACTTGGCGTAGGCCTCCTCCAGGGCCCGGATCTCCTCCTTCTTCATATCCACGGCGCAGAAGACGAAGTCCACCATGCCGGCGATCTTTTCAATGTCGGCCTGGGCGTCCATCACCACCAGGTCCTTGGCCTGGGCGGGGATGGGAGTCTTCATGGCCCAGCGGCCGGCCACGGCCTCCTCATACCGCTTTCCGGCGGAGCGGGGAGAGGCGGCGATGGCGGTGAGGGTGAACCAGGGATGGTTTTCCATCAGGGTGACAAAGCGCTGACCCACCATGCCGGTGGCGCCGATGATTCCGACTTTATACTGTTTCATTTCAAACTACCTCCATGCTTGTTCCTGACAGTTTATGTGACAGGACGAAATTTGTTGCGTTCCGGGCAAAACATCGGGACAGAGAAAAAAATAAATCAGCGGCTTTTCAAGCGGCTGATTTTGTACTATAATGTCGAGGAGACCACCACGGGTTGCGGCGACAAAATATTCACAAAAGCAGACAGCGCTCCATCAGATCCACTGATGACAGTCGGCTGGCTGTTCACCAGACGACCAGGACCCACGGTGTCGGCACAGGAGCCCTTCGGCGGCCGTCCCTTTCGGCATGGCTCGAACGGGAGCCGACTCCCTGACCATGCGTACTGATGTTAGCCGCAACCTCTATCTGGCAGTATCCTATCATGTTTGCTGTCGGGTGTCAATAGAGCAAAGGCAGAAGAAACAAAAGAAATGGAGCCCAATATGAGCAAAAAGCTTTTAAAACTGGCCGCGGCGGCCCTGGCCCTGTGCCTGGCCGCCCCCACCGCCGGGGCGGTGACCACCAATGACGACGGGGAGATCATGATCCGGGTGGGTCTGGCCTCCGCCTATTACCACAACGCCAACGGCGAGCTGGAGGCCGCCCATCTGGAAAATGAGGACGGCTACGGGGCGGGGTACCGCTTCGGCTACTATGACAGCAATCTGGACTTTGTGGAGCTGGGGTACACCGACACCAGGACCACCAAGGCGGCAGTGCTGAAAACGGAGAACCTCTGGTACGGCTACTCCTCCTCTTTGAGCAAGAACACCTACTCAAGCTCCATTGACAGCGACATCCTGGTGGGCTGCTACCATGTACTGGTGGAGGAGGACCTCCGGAACTTTGAGCAGGCCCGGGAGGCGGCCGAGGACTATGAGGACGGCTTTGTGGCTTACATCGACGGAGAGTACCAGGTGCGCGCCGGCTCCTTCGAGACCAAGGAGGACGCCCTTCGCTACGGCGAGAGCGGCGAGGTGGTGGGCACCAGCGCATATGGCCTCACCGTGGTGGAGACGGGCACTGACCACATCCTCTTCCAGTACGATGAGGGCCAGGGCACCAAGCTGGCCATCCAGCCCGGGGCGGACGGGGCCAGAGAGACCCGCACCTGGTTCAGTAACTATAATTACCGGGGAGGCTTTGAATATTTCCGCCGCACCGGGGGCAATGTGACAGTAGTGAATGTGGTATCCCTGGAGGACTATGTGAACGGGGTCATCTGCTATGAGATGGGCCCCTCCTGGCCCCTGGAGGCCCTGAAGGCCCAGGCGGTATGCGCAAGGACCTATGTGCTGCGCAATCTGGGCACCCACAGCAGCTATGGCTTTGACATCTGCAATTCCACCTACTGCCAGGTGTACTATGGTATGGGCAACGGCACCGCCTCCTACAGCCCCAGCGCCACCAGTATGCAGGCAGTGGAGGAGACCGAGGGCATGGTGGTCACCTACAACGGAAAGCTGGCCGAGACCCCCTACTCCGCCAGCTTCGGCGGGGCCAGCGAGGACGCCTACTATGTGTGGGGCTCGGACACCACCAACACCTATCCCTATCTCTGCGGAGTGGAGGACCCCTATGAGACCTACGACTCCAGCTATACGGTGAGCTATACCGCCTCCCAGCTGGAGAAGCGCCTTCAAAGCTACGGCTACGGCACCAGCACCTCTCTGGACTATCTGGAACTGGAGTACTCCAAGCTGGGCAATGTGATCGCCGTCACCATCCACTGGAAAAACGGCAAGACCAACTCCATCTACCCCAGCGGCAGCAACGCCATCCGCTCGGTGTTTGATGTGAACTCCATCCGCTTTACCGTCAACGGCGAGACGGTAAACCCCTCCTCCAAAAGCGTCTCCGGCCGAAGTGCCAAAAGTACATCGGGCTCCGGCCTTACGGTCAACGGGGATAGCGTGGACAGCCTGGACGGGATGTATGTCATCTCGGGCAGCGGCACAGTCTCCGCCATAGAGGATGAGCCCTACCTGGTCTCCGGTTCGGGAGACATCACCGCCCTGGAGGACTTCTCCGGCTCCGACAGCTCCGGAGGCTGCGGCAGCAACCAGGGGGGCGGCACCGTCACGGTCTCCGGCTCCAGCTATGTCTTTGAGGGAGCAGGCTACGGCCACCAGATCGGTATGAGCCAGTGGGGGGCCAACGCCATGGCCAAGCAGGGCTTTGACTATAAGGACATCATCACCTTCTACTATCCCGGCGTGAAGGTCACCCGGTACTGATGGAAGGGAAAGGAACGGACCAAGTTGAAAACTTCTGACTTTGATTTTTACCTGCCTGAGGAGCTCATCGCCCAGACCCCTCTGGAGCGGCGGGACGCCTCCAGGCTGCTCACATTGGACAAGCACACCGGGGCGGTGGAGCACCACCACTTCTATGAGCTGCCCCAGTTTCTCCACCCGGGGGACTGCCTGGTGCTCAACGACTCCCGGGTGCTCCCCGCCCGGCTCATCGGCCGCCGGCCCACCGGCGGCGCCTGCGAGGTGCTGCTGCTGGTGGACAAGGGGGACAAGTGCTGGGAGTGCCTGGTGCGGCCGGGCCGAAAACTCAAACCGGGCGCTCAGGTGATCTTCGGAGAAGGCGAGCTCACCGCCTCCATCGAGGAGGAGCTGGAGGACGGCAAGCGCCTGGTGCGCTTTGACTACGAGGGTATCTTTCTGGAGATTTTGGAGCACCTGGGGAAGATGCCCCTGCCCCCCTACATCAAGGAGGAGCTCCAGGACCAGGAGCGCTACCAGACCGTCTATTCCAAGGTGGTGGGCTCCGCCGCCGCCCCCACCGCCGGGCTCCATTTCACCCCGGAGCTGCTCTCGGAGATCCGGGACATGGGGGTAAAGATCTGCTATGTGACCCTCCATGTGGGCCTTGGCACCTTCCGCCCTGTGAAGGCGGAGGACATTCAGGACCACGAGATGCACTCGGAATTCTGCATGATATCCCAGGAGACGGCGGACACCATCAACGAGACCAAGAAAACCGGCGGCCGGGTCATCTGCGTGGGCACCACCTCCTGCCGCACCATCGAGTCCTTCGCCGCCGAGGACGGCACTATGACCCAGCGTTCCGGCTGGACCAACATCTTCATCTACCCCGGCTACCGCTTCAAGGTGCTGGACGCCCTCATCACCAACTTCCACCTGCCTCAGAGCACCCTCATCATGCTGGTGTCCGCCCTGGCAGGCCGGGAGCATGTACTGGCAGCCTATGCCGAGGCGGTGAAGGAGCGCTACCGCTTCTTCTCCTTCGGAGACGCCATGTTTATTTCGTAAGGTAAGGAGTTTTTCTGTGTTTGAAGTGATCAAGCAGGAGGGCAGGGCCCGCCGGGGCGTGTTTACCTGCCCCCACGGCACCGCCCAGACCCCGGTGTTTATGAATGTGGGCACCCAGGGGGCCATCAAGGGAGCGGTGGACGCCCACGATTTGAAGGAGATCGGCTGTCAGATCGAGCTGTCCAACACCTACCACCTCCACCTGCGCCCCGGGGACGGGGTGGTGAAGGAGCTGGGGGGACTGCACAGGTTCATGGACTGGGACGGCCCCATGCTCACCGACAGCGGGGGCTTTCAGGTCTTCTCCCTGGCCTCCCTGCGGAAGATCAAGGAGGAGGGGGTCCACTTCTCCTCCCACATCGACGGGCGAAAGATCTTCATGGGCCCCGAGGAGTCCATGGTTATCCAGTCCAACCTGGGCAGCGACATCGCCATGGCCTTTGACGAGTGCATCGAGAACCCCGCCCCAAGGGAGTATGTGGAGCGCTCCATCGAGCGCACCACCCGGTGGCTGGAGCGGTGCGTCACCGAGCATAAGCGGCTCAACGCCCTGCCCGACTGTGTCAACCCCGGCCAGATGCTCTTCGGCATCAACCAGGGGGGCACCTACCCCGACCTGCGCATCCGGCATATGGAGGACATCGCCAAGCTGGACTGCGACGGCTACGCCATCGGCGGCCTTGCGGTGGGGGAGCCCACCCAGGTGATGTACGACATCATCGACGCCGTGGAGCCCCATATGCCCCAAAATAAACCCCGCTACCTCATGGGGGTGGGCACCCCCTCCAACATCATCGAGGCGGTGTGGCGCGGGGTGGACTTCTTCGACTGCGTCATGCCCGCCCGGAACGCCCGCCACGGCAAGCTCTACACCTGGAAGGGCACCATCAACATCAAAAACGAGAAGTACAAGCTGGACCGGCGGCCCATTGACGAGACCTGCACCTGTCCCGCCTGCCGCCGCTTCTCCCGGGCCTATCTCCGGCACCTGGTGACGGCGGGGGAGATGCTTGCCATGCGCCTGGCGGTGCTCCACAACCTGCACTTCTACAACGAGCTCATGCAGCGCATCCGGGACAGCCTGGAGAGTGGCACCTTTGAGGAATTCAGAAAGACCTACTCCGGCCTGCTGGACAGGCCCTGTCAGGAGCCCTGAGACAAGATAAGGAGCGTGATCCTATGATCCGTAAGAGCGTTCCCTCTGACTGGGAGGACATTATGGCCATCTACCGCCGGGCCCGGGCCTTCATGAAGGAGACGGGCAACCCCACCCAGTGGGGGGATACCTTTCCCCCTGAGGATCTGATCCGGGAGGACATCCGCCAGGGCCTGGGCTATGTGCTGGAGGAGGAGGGCCGCATCCAGGCCGTCTTCGCCATGATCCCCGGGGACGACCCCACCTATCAGGTGATCGAAGGGGCCTGGCTCAACGACGCGCCCTACTGCGCCGTCCACCGGGTGGCCAGCAGGGGAGAGCGGCCGGGGGCCGCGGGGGAGTGTCTCAAATGGTGCCTGGAGCAGTGCGGCAATGTGCGCATCGACACCCACGACGATAACCGCCCCATGCAGCGGGCCCTGGAGAAGGCCGGATTTGTCAAGTGCGGCCGGATCTGGATCGAGGACGGGTCCCCCCGGGTGGCCTATCAGAAAATTCTGGATAATCATCAATAAAAACATCCCGTCCTCATCCGGGGCGGGAAGAGCTAAAATTGGAACAAAAAAGGAGCTGTTTATCATGGACCATGTGGAAGAGAAGATTCTCTCCATCATCGACGCCCACGCCCAGGAGATCCAGGCGCTGGCTGACGACCTGTTCCAGCACCCGGAGCAGGGCTATCACGAGTACCGCACCGCCAAGGTGGTGGCCGACTTTTTGCGCAAGCTGGGCATGGAGCCCCGTGAGGGCCTGGCCATCACCGGCGTGAAGGCCTCCATCGGCAAGGAAGGGGGACCCAACCTGGCCCTCATCGGCGAGCTGGACGCCCTGGCCTGCCCCACCCACCCCTCTGCCAGCCCCGAGGGCTACGCCCACGCCTGCGGCCACTACGCCCAGCTGGTGTGTATGCTGGGTGCCGCCCTGGCCCTCAGCGACCCGGAGGTAGCCGCCAGCCTGGACGGCAAGGCCACCTTCTTTGCCGTCCCCGCCGAGGAGTTCCAGGGGGCCGCGGTCCGGGAGGAGGTCCTCCAGAGTCACGATGTCCACTGCATCGGCGGCAAGTGCGAGCTGCTGCGCCGGGGCGAGTTTGACGATGTGGATCTGGCTATCACCACCCACTCCCTCATGGTGGACCGGGACTCCGGGGCCGATCTGGTGCTGGGCAACAACGCCTGCAACGGCTTTGTGGGCAAGACGGTCTATCTCCACGGCCGCGCCGCCCACGCCGCCGCCGCTCCCCACCTGGGCATCAACGCCCTGAATGCCGCAAACCTGGGCCTGTCCGCCCTGGGCATGATCCGGGAGACCTTCCAGGAAAAGGACTGCATCCGGGTCCACCCCTATATCCGCAAGGGAGGCGAGGCGGTGAACATCGTCCCCAGCGAGGTGGTGGTGGACATGATGGTCCGGGCCGCCACCCAGCAGGCGGTGGAGGAGACCAGCGCCAAGGTGGACAACTGCTTCAAGGGCGCCGCCATGGCCATCGGCTGCGAGGTGGACATTGTCAACTCTCAGGGCTATATGCCCTGCCCCGAGCGCCTGCCCGACCAGGTGATGTGGGATGTGGCCCCCCTGCTGGGGGAGGGCGTGAGGGTACAGCCCATCCACTCCGGCTCTCAGAATACCGCCAGCACCGATGTGGGCGACCTGTTTGCTGTGATGCCTGTGCTGAACTTCACCTTCGGGGGCAGCACCGGCGATCTCCACTCCAAGGATTACAAGGTCTCCGACCCCAATACCGCCCATATCATCCCCGCCAAGATGATGGCCCTCATGGCCTACCGCCTGCTGAAGGACGGAGGAGCCCAGGCCAAGGCCATTGTGGACGACTACCAGGCGCCCTACACCAAGGAGGCCTACAAGGCCTATGTGAAGAAGATCAGCGGCTGAATTTCATAAAAAAAGACCTGCCGAAAGGCAGGTCTTTTTTTATGCGCGAGGCGTCTCAGCTGTTGGCCTCCAGATAGTCAACGGCGAACTGAGTGTAGATGGCGGTGCCGGTGTAGAGCACCGACTCGTCCACATCGAAGGAGGGGTGGTGTGCGATACACTCGATCCCCTTTACCTTGTTGCGGATGCCCAGATAGCCGTACACGCCGGGGATGTGTTCCATATAGACGCTGAAGTCCTCGGCCCCCATGGTCTTGATCAGAGGGACCAGGCAGTCCCGACCCAGGATCTTCCGGGCGGCCTCCCGGGAGAGCTCGTTCAGGTCCTCGTGGTCGTTGATGAGGGGGCTGGGGCCGAAGTAGTAGTCGCACTCGGCGGTACAGTTATAGCCCTTGACCACATTCTCCACCACATCCTGAATGCGCTGGGGCATGCTCTTGCGGAACTCCCGGTGGAAGGCGCGGACGGTGCCCACCAGCTCCACATGGTCGCAGAGGATGTTCTCCTTGGTGCCCCCGTTCATCATGCCCACGGTCACTACCAGGGAGTCCTGGGGGTTCTTTTGACGGCTGGGGATGGACTGGAGGGCCATCACAGCGGCTGCGGCGGCCAGGATGGCGTCGTGTCCCTGATGGGGGGCGGAGCCGTGGGAGGCGGTGCCGTGGATCTGGATGGTGAATCGGTCGCTGCAGGCCATCCGGTCCCCGGACTCAAAGTTGGCCTTGCCCACATCCAGAGAGGGCCAGACATGCATACCGAAAATGGCGTCCACGCCCTCCAGAGCGCCCCGCTTCACATACTCCTCCGACTTGCGGCCGATCTCCTCGGCCATCTGGAAAATGAGCTTTACGGTGCCCCGCAGCTCGTCCCGGTGGGCCTGGAGGATGCGGGCGGCGCCCAGAAGCATGGCGGTGTGGCAGTCGTGGCCGCAGGCGTGCATGACCCCGGGATTTACGCTGCAGTAGGATTTGCCCGGGTTCTCCTGGATGGGCAGAGCGTCGATGTCCGCCCGGAGCATGACGGTCTTTCCGGGCTTGCCCCCGGTGATGGTGCCCACGCAGCCGGTGATCCCCTCAAAAAGCTGGACAGGGATGCCCATGGACTCCAGCTGTCCCTTGATGAAGCGGGTGGTCTCCACCTCGTGCTCCCCCAGCTCGGGGTGGGCGTGGAGGTGACGGCGGGTCTCGATGATATAATTCTGCTGCTCCAGTGCCAGTTCACGGATATTCATTTTCCTTCACCTCCCGCGGTCTGCTCCAGATAGTCGGCGGCGAACTGGGCGTACTGGGCCGCTCCCAGGGGCAGGATCTTCTCGTTGATGCAGAACTGTTCGTTATGGGCGGGATGGACACAGCCTGTTTCCTCGTCATGACATCCCATGAAAATAAACAGTGAGGAGGGGATCTTCTCCATGAGATAGGAGAAGTCCTCGCTTCCCATGGCCCGGGCACAGGAGACCACATGCTCCCGGCCAAAGATCTTGGCTCCCGCCTGGCGGGCCAGCTCGTTGAGGGCGGTGTCCCCGTTGATGACAGGGGGCTCCAGATACCGGTACTCCACCTCGGCAGTGCAGCCGAAGGCCTGGGCGGTGGCGGAGACGATCTGGCGCATGGCGGGCTCCACCAGGGCCCGGGCCTCGGGGGAGTGGCTGCGCACGGTGCCGCCCATAACGGCAGTGTCGGTAATGATGTTGAACTGGGTGCCCGCCTTTACAGTGCCGATGGAGACCACCAGGGCGTGGAGGGGATCATCCACCCGGCTGACGATGGTCTGCAAATTCATGATGATGGCGCTGGCGGCCACAATGGCATCCCGGCCATTGTTGGGCTGGGAGCCGTGGGCGGAGACCCCGTGGACGGTGATGGTAAAGTTGTCACAGCTGGCCATAAGGGGGCCGTCCATAACTGCGATGTCACCCATTTCCAGGTCGGGCCAAACATGCATCCCCATGGCGGCGTCCACATCGGACAGGTGCCCCTTGTCCCAGTAGTAGTGGCTGCCCACAAAGACCTCCTCGGCGGCCTGGAACAGCAGCTTCACGGTGCCGGAGAGCTCCTCCCGGCACTCCCACAGCAGCTGGGCGGCACCCAGCAGCATGGAGGCGTGGCAGTCGTGGCCGCAGGCGTGCATGACCCCGGGATGGATGCTTTCAAAGTCCACGCCGCTGTTCTCCTGAATGGGCAGGGCGTCGATGTCCGCCCGGAGCATGACGGTCTTGCCGGGCTTGCCCCCCTTGATGGTGGCGATGCAGCCGGTGTAGTCGTCAAAGCGCTTGACGGGGATGCCCAGCCCCTCCAGCTGTTCCACCAGATAAGCGGTGGTCTCCTTCTCCTGGAAGGAGAGCTCCGCATGCTGGTGCAGATAGTGGCGGTGGGCGGCGATGGTCTCGCTCAGCTCCGCCGCGCGATTTGCAAAGTTCATAGCGGTCTCCTTTTCTTCGTTTCATAAAGCAGCGGCCCGAATTGATGAAATTCGGGCCGCTGGTCGTTTGTTTATCCCAGAAATACGGCCTTATTCGGCTGGCTGATCAGGCGATGGGGAGATAGATGCCGCCGCCGGGGCCAAGAGGCAGGTTCAGGGTGACCCACACAATGACCTGGATGATCCACACGATAGCGAAGGTGACGGAGAAGGGGAGCATGTTGGCGATCACGGTGCCAAGACCCACATTCTTGTCATACTTCCGCGCGAAGCCCAGGAGCACGGGGGTGTAGGTGAACAGGGGGGAGAGGGGGTTGGTGATGGAGTCGCCGATCCGGTACACCGCCTGAGTGATAGCGGGGTCGTAACCCATGAGCATCATCATGGGGACGAACACGGGGGCCAGGATGGCCCACTTGGCGCTGGCGGAACCGATAAACAGGTTCACGAAGCAGGCCACGAAGATCAGGCCGATCATCAGAGGAATACCGGTGAAGCCGATGGCCTTCAGGCCGTTGGCGCCGTTGATGGCCAGGATGGTGCCCAGGTTGGACACGGAGAAGAAGTTGGTGAAGATGGAGATGAAGAAGCACATAAAGATGTAGTTGCCCATCTCCGCGAAGCCCTGGCTGACATCAGCCCAGATGTCCTTGTCGTTCTTATACTTGCCGATGGCGATGCCGTAGGCCATGCCGGGGACCATCAGGGCCAGGGTAACGGTGAAGACGATGCCCTTGGTGAAGGGGGCGGCGGAGTTGGTGATGGAGCCGGTCTCGTCGGCCAGGATGGCGGTGGGGCCAAAGATGGGCAGGGAGAGCAGCAGCACGATGATCACATAACCCAGCTCAGCCAGGCCGGCCACAGCCAGGCCCTTCTTCTGCACGGGGGTGAGGTTGGCGGACTCCACATCAAAGTCGTACTCGGCCAGACGCTGGGGAGTCATGGGGAAGCGGTGGACCAGCACCTTCTCCACCAGGATGGTGCCCGCGATGGTGAGGATGAAGCAGGACACGATGAGGAAGTACCAGTTGATGGCGATGGAGGCGGAATAGGTCGGGTCGATCATCTGAGCGGCGGCCTCAGTGAAGCCGTAGGCCAGAGCGTCGGACAGACCCAGCAGGATGTTGGCACAGAAACCGGCAGCCACAGAGGCGAAGCCCACATACATACCCAGCAGGGGGCTGCGTCCGACGGACATATAGAGGATGGCGGCCAGAGGGGGCAGGATGATGAAGCCCGCGTCGCCGGCGATGTTCAGGTTGATGCCCAGGAAGATGATAACCATGGACACGATCCAGCCCTTGGCGCCGCCCAGGAAGCGGTGCATGAGAGCCACCAGGAAGCCGCTCTTCTCAGCCACAGAGGAGCCGATGACGGCCACCAGCACCATGCCCAGAGGGGCAAAGCCGGAGAAATTGGTGATGATGTTGGACCACAGGTACTGCAGCCCCCACACGGAGAACAGGTTCTGGGTGACCACCATCTCATTGGTGGCGGGGTTCAGGGCCTGGACCCCCAGGGCGCTGCACAGCCAGGAGATCAGCACCACGATCAGGGCCAGGGCCAAAAACAGGGTGATGGGGTCGGGCAGCTTGTTGCCTACTCGCTCGATACCGTCCAGTATGCCGTCAAGCAGACTCTTTTTGGGTTTTTTTTCGGACATATGTACTCCTTTCTGTCAGACAACCGGTCTGAATCATCCTCCCGGCGGCGTTAGGACCCGCCGCCGAAATCCGGGACCTCCCAGGACTCCCTCTCCATCGGGAATCTTCCTGCGGGCGCGGCCCGGCTCCGCGCCCCGTCTTCTCTCTCGCGCTGTTTGGCACGATAATGTGATAATTATAGCGTATCCCGTCGGGAAGCACAAGAGCTTTAGTCAAAGAAAAGCCTAAATTTTTTCATAGTTTATTCACAAATATAAATATTGTGCATATCCCCGCTTCGTCCCCGCCGGCAGCCGGAGCGGAAGATTTGGACCGGGAGGGCGGCAAAATTATCAAAAAGACT
>CALWOR010000045.1 GCA_944383205.1 uncultured Oscillospiraceae bacterium
CGATGGCGCGCTGGGCCGCCTGTCGGAAGATCTCCGTGAGGCACACCGTGGGCACCACCCCGCTGCGGATGAGATCGGAAAACAGGTTGCCCGGCCCCACCGAGGGCAGCTGGTCCGGGTCCCCCACCAGCACCAGACGGCAGTCACCCTGAAGGGCGTCCAGCAGGGCGGCCATGAGGGGCAGGTCCACCATGGAGGTCTCGTCCACGATAACCGCGTCCGCAGTGAGGGGATCGTAGGAATTTTTGGTGAATACCAGTCTGCCCGTATGGGGATCGAACCCCGTCTCCAGCAGCCGGTGGATGGTGGAGGCGTCGGTGGAACACAGCTCCCCCAGCCGCTTGGTCGCCCGGCCCGTGGGGGCGGCCAGGGCGGTCTCCAGGCCCATCTCCTCAAACAGGGCCAGCACACCCCGCAGGCAGGTGGTTTTTCCCGTACCGGGGCCGCCGGTGAGGAGCATCACCTGGTACCGGGCGGCCATCTGTACCGCCTGGCGCTGCTGGGGGGCATAGGTAAGTCCCTGCTGGTACTGGATACGGTCAATGAGCTCATTCAGCCCCTGAGGGGGGAGCAGTTCACTGGTACTCATCTCTCCCAGGCGCTGGGCCACATAGGTCTCCGCCTCGTAAAGGGCGGGGAGATATACCGCCTCCTGTCCGGCCACATGCTCCCGCTGTACCTCTCCTCGGGCGAGCAGGCTCTCCAGCCGCTCCTCCAGCAACTCCCCCGGCACATCCAGCAATATCCCTGTGGCCTCAATGAGCTTGCGCTGAGGCAGGAAGGTATGGCCGTTATTGAGGTTATTGTGGGCGATCTCAAAAATCAGCCCCGCCTCCAGGCGCAGGGGGTCCTCCGGTCCCACACCCAGCTCCAGAGCCAGGGTATCGGCCTGGGAGAATTCCACCCCAAGCTCCCCGTCGGCCAGGAGGTAAGGGTTATTTTTCACCACCTCCAGGGCCACATCCCCATAGGTCCGCCGCAGCGGGGCGGCCAGTTCCAGGGGAAGCTGGTGCTCGGTGAGAAACTCCATCAGGCGCCGGGTTCCCATCTGCTGGCGGAAACTGTCCCCGATCTGCCGGGCCCGCTTCAGGGTGATCCCCTTGATCCGGGTGAGCCGCTCCGGCTCGTCCTCCATAACGGCAAGGGCCTCCTCCCCAAATTCCTCCACAATCCTTCGGGCGGTGGCCTTGCCCACTCCCTTCACTGCCCCCGAGGACAGGTAGTGAAAGATCTCCTTAAGCCCCTGGGGCAAGCGGCGCTCCACCACCTCCGCACGGATTTGGGAGCCATAGGTGGGATGCCGGGTCCAAGTCCCCCGGACGGACAGATACTCCCCCGGAGACACCCCGGGCATAGTGCCCACCACGGTGATCTCCTCCCCGCTCACATCCATGCGCAAGATGGTATATCCGTTTTCCTCGTTTTGAAAAATAATGGAGGAGACGATCCCCTCCAGCAGCTCCGATTCCTGTTCCACCTGGGGTCTCGCCTCCTCCTTGTCGTATTTTCTTCTATGTCCGCCTCAGATAGTCGGGCAGATCGTCCACCGGCCACAGCACCACCCCCGGCCACCGCAGGGCCAGACGCAGGGCCAGTTCTCGCCCCGCCGGGGTAAGATCCAGGTCTGCAATGACCACCGGACAGCGCACCAGCCCCAGCCCCCGCAGCCAGATAAAGGAGCGCACCTGCTGTTCCAGGCCCTCCCCATCTCCCCGGCCGGGGAGGACGATCCGGGCCTCTCCTCCGGGTATGGGCCGGAGCATCAGCCCAAAAAGCCACCAGGCCACGATGGCCAGACCGATGACGCATAAAGCCGCCGTTGCCGCATCCCAACACGCACCCACAGGGCAACACCTCCGGGCCATTCTATGCCCCGGAGAAAGGAGAGGTGTCCCTCGAATTCCTTATATGGCGCTGGAAAACAGGTTGATCCCCACATGGGTTAAAGTTAACATAATGCATCCAGCGGTAAGTACCCCAAGCATGACCGCAGGGAAAGCCCGCTTCAGCCGCATCCCCAAAAAGGCCGCCGCCAGCGAGCCTGTCCAGGCTCCGGTACCGGGCAGAGGGATGGCCACAAAGAGCCACAGCCCCAGATACTGGTACTTCTGTACCTTCTGGCCCTTTAGGTGGGCCTTGCGCTCCATCTTGTCCACCAGGCCATTGAGCCGGGGCATATATTTGCGCATAAGCTCAAAGATCCGGCGGATATAGACGATGATAAAGGGGGCGGGGATCAGATTGCCCACCACCGCCGCGGGAAAGGCCAGATAATATGGCAGGCCCAGGGCCACCCCGAAGGGCAGCCCACCCCGCAGCTCGATAATGGGGATCATGGATACAAGCATGGTAAACAGCATTTTACCCGGTGTGGTATCGGTTAAAAAATCGAAAATTTCCATATAAGCTCCTAAACGGATAGAATCGCAGGGGACTCACTTCTCCAATAGCTTTTTTAAATACTGCCCCGTATAGCTGTTCTCACAAGCCGCAACCTCCTCCGGCGTACCGGCGCACACGATGCTGCCGCCGCCGTCGCCCCCTTCGGGGCCCAGGTCGATCACATGGTCGGCGGTTTTGATCACATCCAGATTGTGCTCGATGACCACCACCGTGTTGCCCGCGTCCACCAGCTTTTGCAGCACCTCAATCAGCCGATGAACATCGTAGCTGTGCAGGCCGGTAGTGGGCTCGTCCAAAATATAGATGGTCTTGCCCGTGGAGCGCTTTGAAAGCTCGGTGGCCAGCTTCACCCGCTGGGCCTCGCCGCCAGAGAGCTCGGTGGAGGGCTGGCCCAGCTTCACATAGCCCAGGCCCACCTCCTCCAGGGTCTTCAGTCGGTTATAGATCCGGGGCAGGTTCTCAAAGAAGGGCAGGGCCTCGTCCACGGTCATCTCCAGCACCTCGTAGATGTTCTTGCCCTTGTAGCGCACCTCCAGGGTCTCCCGGTTGTAGCGCTTGCCCTTACAGACCTCACAGGGCACATAGATGTCCGGGAGGAAGTGCATCTCGATCTTCAAAAGTCCGTCGCCGGTACAGGCCTCGCACCGGCCGCCTCGGGTGTTGAAGGAGAACCGGCCCGGGCCATAGCCCCGGCTCTTGGCGTCGGGAGTAGAGGCGAACAGGTCCCGAATGTCGTTGAAGAGGCCGGTGTAGGTGGCGGGGTTAGACCGGGGGGTGCGGCCGATGGGGCTCTGGTCAATGTTGATGACCTTATCCAGAAACTCCTCCCCCTCGATGCGGTCATGCCTGCCCGCACGGGTCTTGGTGCGGTTCAGGTCCGCCCCCAGCTTTTTGAAGAGGATCTCGTTGACCAGGGAGGATTTACCGCTCCCCGACACCCCGGTGACACAGGTGAAGGTACCCAGGGGGAAGGTCACATCAATGTGGCGCAGGTTGTGCTCCGCCGCCCCAAAGACCTTTAAATAGTGGCCGTTGCCCTTTCTCCGCTCCTTGGGGACGGGGATTTTTCTTCGCCCGGTGAGGTAATCGGCGGTAAGGGAGTTTTCACAGGCCATGACCTCCTCCGGGGTGCCGCAGGCCACCACCTCGCCCCCGTGGACCCCGGCCCCCGGGCCGATATCCACGATATAGTCCGCCGCGCGCATGGTATCCTCGTCGTGCTCCACCACCAGAAGGGTATTACCCAGGTCCCGCAGATCCTTCATGGTCTTCAGAAGCATATCGTTGTCCCGCTGGTGCAGGCCGATGGAGGGTTCATCCAGGATATAGAGGACCCCCATGAGGGAGGAACCAATCTGTGTGGCCAGACGGATACGCTGGCTCTCGCCGCCGGAGAGGGAACCCGCCTCCCGGCTGAGGGTCAGGTACTGAAGGCCCACGGACCTGAGGAAACCGAGGCGGTTTTTGATTTCCTTCAAAATCCGCTCGGCAATCATAGCCTGGGTGGGACCCAGCTCCAGGTGGTCCATAAACTCCAGGGCTTCGTCCACACTCTTGCGGCAGTAGGTGTCGATGTCCAGCCCGCCCACGGTGACGGCCAGGGACTCTTTCTTCAGCCGCCTGCCCTGGCAGGTGGGACAGGGGCACTGGGACATACACTCCTCCAGCTCCCGCTTCATGGCGTCGGACTGGGTCTCCCGGTAGCGCCGCTCCAGGTTGTTGACGATGCCCTCAAAGGGCTGGTACAGGGTGCCCTGGCCCCGGGGCTGATCGTAGTGGAGAGTGAGCTTCTCCCCGTTGGTGCCGTAGAGGATCACATCCAGAACCTCACGGGGCAGGTCCTTGACGGGGGTGTTCAGCTTGAACTTATACTTCTTGGCCAGGGCGTCAAAGTACATCCGTGAGATACCGTCGGATTTGATGTTATTCCAGCCTGAGGCGGTAATGGCCCCCTCCACAATGGACAGATTTTTGTTGGGGATGATCATGTCCGGGTCGATCTTCATCTGAGAGCCCAGGCCCGTACAGGTGGGACAGGCCCCGAAGGGATTGTTGAAGGAGAACATCCGGGGGGAGAGCTCCTCAATGGAGACACCGCAGTCCTCACAGGCGTAGTTCTGGGAGAACAGGATGTCCCGGTCCTCTCCTACGATGTTGATGACCACCAGTCCCCCCGCCAGGTTGGAGGCCACCTCTACACTGTCGGTAAGCCGGCGATTGATATCCTCCCGGATGACCAGGCGGTCCACAACAATTTCGATGTCGTGCTTTTTATTTTTTTCCAGCTTGATCTCCTCGCTGAGATCATAGGCAATGCCATCCACCCGGCAGCGGACATAACCAGACTTCCGGGCATCCTCAAAGATTTTGGCGTGCTCACCCTTCTTTCCCCGGATCACCGGAGCCATCACCTGAATGCGGGTGGCCTCGGGCAGGGCCAGAACCTGGTCGATGATCTGGTCAATAGTCTGCTGCTTGATCTCCTTACCGCAGATGGGACAGTGAGGGGTACCCACCCGTGCCCACAGCAGACGCAGGTAGTCGTAGATTTCCGTCACGGTGCCCACGGTGGACCGGGGATTTTTGCTGGTGGTCTTCTGGTCGATGGAGATGGCGGGGGAGAGGCCGTCAATGTAGTCCACATCGGGCTTTTCCATCTGTCCCAGGAACATTCGGGCGTAGGAGCTGAGAGACTCCACATACCGCCGCTGTCCCTCAGCGTAGATGGTGTCAAAAGCCAGGGAGGACTTGCCCGACCCGGACAGGCCGGTGAGCACCACCAGTTTGTCCCGGGGAATGGCAACATCAATATTTTTCAGGTTGTTCACCCGGGCGCCTTTTACATAAATGTGAGTGTGCATCGCGGTTTCTCCTTGTTTTCCAATGTTGCTCCGGCCGTTACACCATGGGTGCCAGGTATTGAAGGGGCTGTGTCACCAAGTAAAGCACACACAGGGTGAGTATCAGAACCTGCCAAATAGGCCCCAAAATGAGCAGTAGTTTGACGCAAAACCGCCACAGGTAACCCCAGCCACGGTAGCTTCGTATATAGTTACGCTCCATACGCCCGTTTTTCTTCCACTGGACACGCGCAATCAGCAGCGCGGCCAGGATTCCGGCGTTGACCAGCAGAAATCCCACCATTACAAGGTTGAGCAGCCGGGAATGGAGCACCAGCACATGAACACAGCTCTCCAACATAATCGCTACTTGGGCGATCAAAATAATTGGAATAAAAATAAGCGTAAATACAACGCCCATAGCTGCTCCTTTCCGCCTTCCTTTAAACTGTTAAATCCGCCGTACTCCCGCCCACCAAGGTGATAAGGTCTTCCGGCTTCAGTTCCACCTGGTAGCCGATCTTCCCTGCGGACACGGTGATGGTGTCGATGATCTCCGCCGTCTCATGAAAGACGGTCGGATACTGCTTTTTCATTCCCACCGGAGAGCATCCCCCATGGACATAACCGGTAAGGGGCAGCAGTTCCTTCTGGTGGAGCATGGTGATGGACTTCTCTCCCACCGCCTTGGCCGCCTTTTTCAGGTCCAGACTGTCCCCCACGGGGATGTCAAAGACATAGAGGGCATTGGACGCCCCACGGGCCACCAGCGTTTTGAACACGCACTCCGGGTCCTGGCCCATGGAGCGGGCCACAGTCACTCCGTCCACCGCCACTCCCTCCTCGTGGGGGTAGGTGTGGGGTGTAAAGGAGATTCCCTTTTGTTCCAAAACTCGCATTACATTGGTTTTTTCCTCTTTTTGCTTTGCCATGTCTTGATTCCTCTGCTCTGTAAAGCATTTCTATTTTACAATTTTACTTCCCGCGCAGCTCGATGATCTGATCCCGCAACGCGGCTGCCAGCTCGAACTCCAACATTTTAGCAGCCTCTTTCATTTCCTTCTCCAGCCTGGCGATGCGCTCGGCCTTCTGCTGCTTGGTGAGGCTCTTCACCTCGCCCTTCCGCTCGCTCTCGCTGCTCTCGGACACGCCGATCTCCAACAGATCCCGTACCGACTTGATGACCGTCTTTGGCACGATGCCGTGGGCTTTGTTGAAGGCGTCTTGCTTCTCCCGCCGGCGCTGAGTCTCATCCATGGCCCGACGCATGGAGGGGGTGATGGTGTCGGCATACATAATGACCATGCCCTCGGCGTTTCGGGCTGCCCGGCCGATGGTCTGGATGAGGGAGGTCTCACTGCGCAGAAAGCCCTCCTTATCCGCGTCCAAAATGGCCACCAGGCTCACCTCGGGCAGGTCCAGGCCTTCCCGGAGCAGGTTGATGCCCACCAGCACATGGAAGGTGCCCAAGCGGAGGTCCCGGATGATCTCCATGCGCTCCATGGTGTCCACATCGTGGTGCATATACCGCACCTTGATCCCCGCCCCCTGGAGGTAGGTGGTGAGATCCTCTGCCATGCGCTTGGTGAGGGTGGTGACCAGCACCCGCTCATTTCGGGCGGTGCGGGCGTTGATTTCCCCGATGAGGTCGTCGATCTGTCCCTCCACCGGCCGCACCTCGATTTTGGGGTCCAGCAGACCCGTGGGCCGGATGACCTGCTCCACGATCTGTCCTGAGCGGCTGCGCTCGTACTCTCCCGGCGTGGCGGACACATAGACCACCTGATTGAGGCGCTTTTCAAACTCCTCAAATTTCAGCGGCCGGTTATCAAAGGCGCAGGGGAGCCGGAAGCCATAGTCCACCAGGGTGGTCTTCCGGGCCCGGTCCCCGTTGTACATGGCCCGCACCTGGGGCAGGGTCACATGGCTCTCGTCAATGAACAACACAAAATCCTTGGGGAAATAGTCCAGCAAGGTGTGGGGGGGCGAGCCCACAGGGCGGCCCTCGATGACCCGGGAGTAGTTCTCGATGCCCGAGCAGTAGCCTAGCTCCTGCATCATCTCCACATCGTACATGGTGCGCTGCTTGATGCGCTGGGCCTCGATGAGCTTGTTTTCCTTCTCAAAAAAGGCCACCCGCTCCTCCAGCTCCTTGTAGATCTCCTGAATTGCGGCGTCCATCTTCTCCTTGGGGGTAACATAGTGGGTAGCAGGCCAGATGGGGATGTTGTTCAGCCGGCGGATGGGGGAACCGGTGACCACATTGATCTCGCTGATGCGGTCGATCTCGTCCCCGAAGAACTCCACCCGGATGGCAGTGTCCTTCCAGTAGGCGGGCCAGACCTCTACGGTATCTCCCCGGACCCGAAACATGTTGCGCTCGAAGGCAATGTCGTTTCGCTCATAGCGGATGGCCACCAGCCGCTTGAGAAGCTCGTCCCGCTCCAGCCGGGCCCCAACCCGGAGGGAGACCATCATCTTGGCAAAGTCCTCCGGCTCACCCAGGCCATAGATACAGGACACGGAGGACACCACGATCACATCCCGCCGTTCCAGAAGAGAGGCGGTGGCAGAGAGCCGCAGGCGGTCGATCTCCTCGTTGATGGAGGAGTCCTTTTCGATAAAGGTATCCGTGTGGGGAATATAGGCCTCAGGCTGGTAGTAGTCATAGTAAGAGACAAAGTACTCCACCGCATTGTTGGGAAAAAACTCCTTGAACTCGGCGCACAACTGGGCAGCCAGAGTCTTGTTGTGGGCCAGCACCAGAGTGGGACGCTGCACCTGTTCAATGATCTTGGCCATGGTGAAGGTCTTGCCTGAGCCGGTGACGCCCAGCAGGGTCTGTTCATCCAGGCCCATCTCGATGCCCCGGGACAGGGCCTCAATGGCCTCCGGCTGGTCACCGGAGGGGGTATACTCAGAAACCACCTGAAATCTTTCCACAGGCCCTCCTCCTCTCATCATACAGTGTGCCCCATTATATCAGAACTAATGTTCCATCGCAAGAGGGCTTTTTCTACCAGGGCTCCGGCCCCATAAGCTGGAGCACCTTCCGCCCGCCGGTGCGCTCCGTCTCCCGAAGGGAGACCACATCCCCCTCCACAAAGATCAGGTGGTCCACCAGGGACACACCCAAAGGGGCCAGGGCGCATTTGACCACATCGGTACACTGCCAGTCCTGGGCGGAGGGGAAGGCCAGGTGGCTGGTGTGGTTGTGCGCCATATAAAAGTAGCTGGCTCCCAGGGCCATGCAGACCTCGGCAATTCTCCTAATATTTACATCAGAGTTATAGATATTGCCCTCTGAAACCTTTCGCACGCCCAGTACCTTTCCCTTGCTGTCCAGGCACAGAACATAGACCATCTCGTTGCCCGCCCCGTAAAAATAAGGCAAAAGCAGTCCCGCCGCCTCCCGGGCGGTGTGGACCAGACTGCCCGGCCCGCTGCGCTGGGCCATATACCGCCCGCTGAGGGCGGGGATCATCCGCAGCAGCGCCACGGAGTGTTCCCCAAGGCCAGGCACCTTCTTCAGCTCGTCAGGAGAGGCGTCCAGCACCCGGGCGAGGGAACCGAAGCGATCAATGAGTTCATGGGCCAGGGGATTCACATCCCCCTGAGGGATGGCGTAGAAAAGGAGCAGCTCCAGCACCCGGTGGTCGGGCCACCCCTCGATCCCTCTGGTCAGAAATTCAGTTTTCACCCGCTGGCGGTGGCCGGTATGGCTGACCATGGGGACCGCTCCTTTCACTTTAAGCCTGTCCGTTTAGCCTTTGGCGCCGTACTGCTCCAGGTAGGCCTCCATCTTGGCTTTCATCTCATCGTCGATATAGACCTTGCCGTCCACAGGGTTGTTGTGAAGGAAGGAAATGACCTCCCGCACGGTGACGATGGGGAATACCTGAATGCCATAGTCCTCTCTCAGTTCGTCCAGAGTGGAGCATTCACGGGTGCCCCGCTCCATCCGGTCCACCGAGACAAACAGGGCCTTCATGTTCACATCGGCCACATGCTTAAAGAGTTCAATGCTCTCCCGCACAGCAGTGCCGGCGGTGACCACATCCTCGATGATAGCCACATTGTCCCCGTCCTGAGGTTTGTAGCCCACCATGGAGCCTCCCTCGCCGTGGTCCTTGGCCTCCTTGCGGTTGAAGCAGTAGGGCAGGTCCCGTCCATAGCTGCGGTACAGGGAGGCAGCGGCAGATACCGCCAGAGGGATGCCCTTGTAGGCGGGGCCGAAAAGGCAGGTGATGCCCTCGGGCATATGCTCCTGGATACAGGCGGCATAGTAATCCCCCAACTTGGCAGCCTGGGCACCGGTCTTGTAGTTTCCGGTGTTGACGAAATAGGGGGTCTTACGCCCCGACTTGGTGGTGAAGTCCCCAAAGGTCAGCACGCCGGAGCGCACCATAAAGGTGATAAATTCTTCTTTATATGTCATATTGCTCAGCCTCACTTCTACTCTATTCGGCACAGGCCGGAAATCGTTCTATTATACCACTATTTTCTATGGTATACAAGTATGGGGCCGGATAAGAAAATCGTAAAAATTTGCTCCTCCCTTTACGCCTGCGCGCTTTTTTGATATAATCTTCGGGAAAGGAGTCGAAGGCCCATGGTTTCCTTCCAGGAGATAAAAAGGGCGGCGTCCCATACATATCAATATCTGGACCAGCAGTTTCACAAGGTTCCCCGCGTTCCCCGGAATCTGCTTGTCACTGCACTGTTTCTCTTTGCCGCCCACTGGGCCAGCAGCATCCTTATCAGCCACACCGGGGGAGAGAACAACTCCGCTCTGGTCTTTGTCCTGGCTGTGGTACTCATTTCTCTTTTGACCTCCGGCTATTTCTATGGAATCATTGCCTCCATCGTGGGGGCATTCTGGATCAACATCTATTTCATGGCCCCCTACGCCCAGTTTTCCCTTACCCGCGCCGGCTATCCGGTGGCCATGCTGTCCATGGTGACCATCTCCTGTGTGGTGTGTGCCCTCACCGCCCGAGTGAAAAAGCAGGCCATTGAAGCCGCCCGCCGTGAGAAGAACACCAAGGCTCTGTATGAGATGAACGAAAAACTCAACGCGGAAAAGGCGGCCATTCAGCTCCAGTCGGAGCGTGAGGCCATGCGAAGCAATATTCTGCGGGCGGTATCCCACGACCTGCGGACCCCCCTCACTGCCATCTCCGGTGCAGTCTCCGTCCTGCTCAGCAGCCCCGATGTCTCTCCTAAAAATCTGGGCATGCTCACCGACATCAAGCAGGACGCCGATTCCCTTATCCTCATGGTGGAAAATCTTCTCTCCGTCACCCGGCTTCAGGACATCACTTGCCCCCTTCAAAAGCAGGAAGAGATGCTGGAGGAGGTAGCAGGCGATGCCTTACTCGCTACCCGCCGGCACTTTCCCGACTGCCGCATCGCCATGGACCTGTCCGAGGACATCCTCTACCTGCCCATGGACCCATTGCTCATCAAACAGGTCATCGTCAACCTTCTGGAAAATGCCATCCGCCATTCCGGGGACCTGGAGCACATCCGCCTGCGTCTGTTCCGCCAGGACGACTGGGCGGTGGTAGAGGTGCGGGACGGCGGCCGTGGCCTGACCCCCGAGGTGTGCCAGGCCATTCAGGCCGGGACTCCCCTCCCCTTGTCCGGGGACACCACAAGAGGCATGGGCATCGGCCTGTCTGTATGTCAGCGCATCATCAAGGCCCACGGCGGCTTTTTCGCCGCGGGTAATGATCCCAAGGGCGGCGCGGTATTCCGCTTCGGCCTTCCCATGGAGGAACATGAACATGAGTGAAAAACAGACCATTCTGGTCATCGAGGACGAGCGTTCCATCAGCAATTTCATCTGCCGGGCCCTCACCGCCAACGACTATAAGGCAATCCCAGCTTTTCGGGGAAAAGAGGGCATGTCTCTTTTCTTCTCCCACAGCCCAGATCTGGTGCTGCTGGACCTGGGGCTGCCCGACACCGACGGGCTGGACATCCTGGCCCAGCTCCGGGGTCTGCCCCGGGAGGT
>CALWOR010000046.1 GCA_944383205.1 uncultured Oscillospiraceae bacterium
GCCAGTGGCGATCGTCCCCAATTTGGCACAAAGCGTTTTATCCGCTCCTGCAAAGGGACTTTTCGGAAACCTTTCACTGAGCGTCACCCCCTTCTGTGGAAGAGGAGCGCTGAGGCTGCAGGGGGGCGGCCAGCAGGGAGAGCAGATATCCCCAATGGTCTTTGTTTCTGCTGCTCATGACCATTGCAGCCACAGCTTGATAGGGTGGGTCGGACTCCGGGGCCAGACCCAGAAGGCGGTAGAGCTGCTGCTGCTGGGTGGTGCAGCGGCCGAAATAGGCCTTGATGGGCATTTGAGCCCACTGGCGAATGAGGCAGGGGATGTACTCAGGCTGCCTGGTTTGGTCGCGCTTGAAGGATTCAATGCGCTCTGAAAGAGAAATGCGTGTGATTTCCATAGGTCGTCCACTCCTTTCTGCAACTGTGTTCTGAGTTGGAATGTTGTGTCTGCTTGATTTGTCGTAAATAAGCTGATACGAGGAATATTCTGTATTTGTGATGCCAGGTCTGAAGGCCTGGTATCACCCCCTTTCTGTATGATAAGTTTTGGGACAGGTCCTTTGTTTTCTGCCTTTTCACAATTTCACCCGGCGGGCCTTGGCCCGCTTTACCGCTGCCGGCTGGGCATAGCCCACTGGAGCGCTGTATGCGCAGACAGCCGGCGGCGGCCAATTGTTCTATGCCTCATTGCAGCGGGGAGAAATAAAATTCCGCCCCGGGCTCATTGTTCTACTAAGATTGTTTTATCTTACTTATTATAGAAATGGAAAAATCGAAAAACCATTGGGACACAATAAATACAATGGATTAAAACAACTAATTATTACGAGTAATAGGACGACTTTTTCGAATTATTTGGTTTTTGTTGGAATTTATGTAATAGTTGTCTGCGCAGCGAAAAAATAAGGACGGTCTGGTTGAGAGACCGCCCGGGAAAGAGACGGGGCGGGAACAGATGAAATCTGTTCCCGCCCATTGAAAAGAAGGATATAAAAAGGTAAATGCCTTGAGATGTTCCAGCCGCCTGATGCCGATAAAAATTGCCCGAAAGAAACCTTGCAGAACCGCAATGGCGGTAAGAAAGGCCGGTATTTGAATTTATCTGCTGGAGAAAATCCGCACGCCAAACCCATCTTCTGGGGACAGTGCCTGATATTGCAGAGTTCCCAAGTAGCCGCTTGTCTGCCAACCATCCAGCAGCTGCTGGATCGACCGCTGCACCTTCTGAGCCACGGCGGAAGGATCCCTGGGCTGGGTGTTGTCCCCGATGATACCGAGAGTCCAGAGCAGACCGAATTCGCTGCCTTCCCGGTCCTGTTTCAAAAGCCGGATGTGCTGCTCGGCCACCTTGTTGTTTTGATACATAAGAATTTCCAGCTCTTGAAGGAGGAAGTGCCGAAGCAGAAGCATCCGATCATTGTTATTGTGCCTTACCTGGTGTTCCGCCTCACCGTCTCGAAGATGCTTGAAAGGTACTTCAATTAGCTGGCGGTGGTGTTCGGCATACTGATACAGGGGCATTGGCTGTCCGGAAAGAAAATGAAAGGTTACTTTCCCACCGTTGTCCTCCCACTCCACAGGCAGAAACACTCCTTCGTAGAGGTCTTGTTCCACCTGGTGGTCGTGGTCTGCCAGAATACAGAGCCGGACTCTGGACAGCTTTTGAAGGCAGGCTTCCAGCTCTGCTCTCTTTTTTGCTGTGATTCGACGCTCCATGCTGCCGGCCATGATTTTGGCAATGACATCGGCCTGAAAACCGGATCTGGGCGGACTTTTGGTCATCAGAGTGTAAGCGGCGTTGGCGATTACCATATCCAGGTAGGTAAGGTCTTCGCTGATAAAGTACTCCGCATAGTCGCAGGCATCACTGGGCCGTCTGACCCGCTCTCCAGATAGAGAGACCTGGTTCAGGCACCCTGCCAAATCCCGGTATTTCCGCAGTTCATTGGCAATTTTGCAGTTATTCATGGTGAACCGGTCAAGCTGGCGGCAAAAAGATTTTTCTCCCATGGTTCACCTCCTGACCCGGCGGGCTTTCCTGTGGAAGCCGTCGTGGTACTGTACCGGACAGGAGGAGAACTGCTCCCGCAGCTGCTGAAGACGATTTTGCGGAGAACTTTCGGCGCCGTCCGGCTGTTGGAAAAAGGAGCTTTCACTGTAAAAGTAGAGAGGAATCCGCAGCCCATCCCGGCCGTAGCGCATTTTCAGCAGGGTTATTTCCAGCTCCCGGGGGCACTTGGCCTTAGCTGATTCCAAGGAGAACCCCTTTTCCTCGATTCCCTGGTACTGCATGCCCATGATTGCATCGGCGGAATATTCGATGGAGCCGGACTCCTTAAAACTCTCCAGAGTGATGGAGCGGTGATAGCTGATCCGGTTCAGGGCGCTGATGAGCAGAATGATGACATGCTCCTGGTCCCGGAGCCGGCACAGCTCCCGTACATTATCATCTACGATCTGCTTGTCGCTGGAGCGAAGACTGCTGTCCCGGGGAGCTAGGATCTGAAGGTAGTCCACCACGACCATCAGGGGCTTTCCCTGATAGCGCCTGCCGTTTGCGGCGCGGAATGCCTGAATATGGGACTGGATATGACCGATGTGGCTGAGATGGCGGCTCTGTTCATAGAGGTAAAAGTTCTCTCCCTCCTGTTGGACCTGGGCCCTGGCTCTGTTAAGTCGGTCCCATGTCTGCGGAGAAAAACGCCTGGTTTTTCTGGTGTCCAGCAGATCAGCGGCCTGGAAGCCTGCCTGGCGGTTGAGCATGAAATCTGCCCGGCAGAGGGCCTTGGCTGTGATCCAGGCCCAGTTCATCTCCAAAGCAAAATACAACACTGGAATACCCTGGCCGGAGAGGTGGTAGGCGATCTGAAGAGCCAGGGTGGATTTGCCCAGCCCGGGAACGGCGCCCAATACATAGAGGCCGGAAGTGAGCCCCCCGTTCAAACCCCGGTCCAGGGCGGGGAAGCCTGTGGAAACCCGGTCTGCGGCGACCTGCTGAATGTGTTCCCTGTCGAACAGGGATACACAGTCGCTGAGGGTCTTGCCCACTTTTGGGGCGGAGGCGATCTGGGATGTCTGATCTTTGGACATTGACAATTCCCTCCTGTGAAAAGCGGCCTGTGGGACATGCTGAAAGAGTGCCGCAGTGTACTGGACCCATTGTACAACAGATCGGGCAAAAAGAACAGATGTTGTATGAGGGGGAATGGTAGTTTGGAGGGCGGGCGATGCCGGCCGTATGCGCTTCTGCAGGGCCAATGGACAATGCGGAGCCCGGAGCATCCGGTGTTGCGGACGCTCCGGGCCTAGTTGTATGGGGATGACCGGCATTGGGGCGGTCAAGGATCCTCGCTCTGGTCTTTCTCTTTGGGAAGCGGATGCCAGACTGGAGGGGACTTTCGGCGGGTAAAAGGACGCTTCAGAGCGGCCAGGATGGACTCCACAAAATGGAACCACAGGTTGCCGAATATGACCACTGCCAGAAGGATGAAAAGAATGGCGGCAAGTTCCTTCCAAAGCATGGCTGACGCCTCACTTGGTGGCAAAACGGTTCAGGAAGAAGTCGGTGAAGGCGGCCAGTTCCTCCTCCTGAGAGACATAGACATAGAGGCTCTCGTCCTCCAGCCAGTCGTAGGCGTTGATGGCGATGTATCCTTTTTTATCCGGGTAGATGACAAAGGCGTCGGTGGGGTACTTGTTCCGGTAGGCCTTCAGAATCTCGGAGCGGCGGTAGTAGGTGGCCTCGCCGCAGCCGGAGAGATCGGGGACGGTGGGGACCACTGCAACGGTCTGGGAAGACTCGTTCCAGCCCACGATCAGATTGCCGATCTTGGTCTTGCTGCCATGGACAAAGCCGTAATTGAAGCGGGAGACATCCTCAGTATAGCCGAAGATCAAACGGTAATCGTCTCCGTTTTCCGCCACCTGGTTAAAGAGCAGCCGCATCTTTTTTGCGTTGGCGGCGCTCTTCTCCATGTCTATCTCGGGTCCCTTGAAAAGCTTGCTGAAAAATCCCATGAAAATGTCCTCCTAAATAGTATTTCAGTCCGGGCAAAAGGAGCAAAACCTGCCCGGGTACCTGCAAAATAAAGATAAAATATTGAAATTGTTTTTATTTATGGGGAGAAAAATCCGTCTGAAGGGAGCAACGGTTTCAGACGGATTCAGAGGTCGGCGCAGGGGAAATGGGGGCGTTTCGCAGCTTGTCCAAGCAGTCCGCAATGGCGCCGATCTGAAAGGAGATGGCCTCGTCGGCGGCTTCCGGCACGAAGAAGGGAAGGGTGTCGGGAATGGCCCGGCACATGATCATGGCGGTGAGACTGATGTTGGTGAACAGCTGGATCCGGGCCCTGCTGGACTGGATGCCAAAGCACTCCAGAAGCTGTCCGAACAGGCGCTCCTGCTTATCCCGGAATGTCCGGCAGCTCTCCGGGGACAGGCGGCGGAAGAGGAGTTGCTGCTCCTCAATGGTCATGACGGCAATACCGTTGCGCTGACCGTAGCAGCAGCTGTGGAGAAAACGGGTGACCCCCTCCCGCCAAGTGAGCCCGGGGTCATCCATCAGGCTTTTGGCATAGGCCAAAAGCCTGGGCTGCTGGAGATAGAGGGTCTCTACGATCAGGTCCTCCTTGGTAGGGAAAAAGGAGTAAAAAAAGGTGCGGGAGATACCCACGGCCCGGTAGATCTGTTCCACAGTGGTGTGCTGGATGCCCTGCTTGCTCATCAGGTCCAGGGCGGTGGTCACCAGGGCCGCACGGATCTGCTCCCGCTCCTGAGGGGAATAGGAGACCTTTGGCATGGGGAACACCTCCCAAATAAAAACAAAATCGAAAAATTATATTTATTTTAACATGAAAGCTTTGAAAACACAAGAGCAAAAGAAGCCGGGCCGACGACCGCTTTTGCGTTGTAAACCCGAGGTGTTCCAGCTATAATGGGGAGTGACACAGGAAGCGAAGAAAACTGCGGGTGGGAGGAGGAGCAAGATGGAACAAGAGAAGAGTCAGGAAGGGCTTCGCCAGAAACTGATGGACGAGCTGTACGCCGGGGCTTTTTCCGGACTTGGCGCCATGCTTTTGGATGCCGAGCAGGTGCGCCGGGCCGGACCGGAGGAGCTGGAGGAGCTTGCGCGGCGGTATGGGATCAAAGAATGAGAGGGAAGCTGCAATGGATACATCTGCCCAGTTAAAGGAACTGCTGGCCCGCATCGACCGCCGGAGCTACCCGGCCTATAAGGATACCAGAGGGAGCTACCGCTTTCCCGGCTATGTGCTGTCCATCGACCATGTACAGGGGGACCCCTTTGCCGCTCCCTCCAAGGTAAGCGTCCATGTGGAGGGAAGGCAGGGGGCCTTTCCCGAGGCGCTTTATGGGACCGCCCACCAGCGTGTGGCCCTTCAGGATGCCCTTACCCGCCGGTTCGGCCGCCTGGCGGCGGGTGCATCTTTTCAGGCGAAGGGGTCTGGGCACAGCGGCCTTATTTCAGTGAGCCGCTGCGGTCAGGAGGTTTTGGAGCGCACCGCCTGCCGGATCGACCCTGCCAGCGGAAATATCGTATTGCGGCTGGAGGTTGGCTTTCCTGCCAACGGACGGACCATCAATGCCCGGGAGCTGGAGAAGATTCTCTTTGACCTGCTGCCCCGGTGTGTGGAGGGCTCTCTGTATGCAAAGAGCTGGAAGGGAGAAGAACTCCGGCAGGTTGCCGATCTGGCGGAGGATCAGCAGTATATCAGGGAGGCCCTGCCCGGGCTGGGCCTGTGCGCCTTTGTGGCCGACGGGAGCATTTTGCCCCGGGCTTCGGGGGTGTCTCAACTGCCCATGAAAGGGGCGGTGCCCTTCCAAAGCCCAAGGGAGCTGGCGGTGGAGCTGGACCTGCCCCACCGTGGAAAGATCACCGGTATGGGCATCAGGCGGGGCATTACCCTCATTGTAGGGGGTGGCTACCATGGAAAATCCACTCTCCTCAAAGCGCTGGAATTGGGAGTGTATAACCACATCGCCGGAGACGGACGGGAGTATGTGATCACCGACCCCAGCGCCGTGAAAATCCGGGCGGAAGACGGGCGGAGCATCCGCTGTACCAACATTTCCCCCTTTATCAACCACCTGCCCAACGGGAAGGATACCGTCCGCTTTTCCACGGAGGATGCCAGCGGCAGTACCTCCCAGGCGGCCAATGTGGTGGAGGCCATGGAGGCGGGGGCAAAGACCCTCCTTGTGGACGAGGACACCAGCGCAACCAACTTCATGGTCCGGGATGAGCTGATGCAGCGGGTCATCCACCGGGACATGGAGCCCATCACCCCCTTTCTGGACCGGGTGCGGGAGCTGTATGAGCAAAAGGGTGTGTCCACCATTCTGGTGGCGGGGAGCTCGGGAGCTTACTTCCATGTGGCAGACACCGTCATCCAGATGGACCGATATGTCCCCCGGGACATCACCGCCCTGGCAAAAGAGGCGGCGGCCGCCTTTCCCCTGTGCGGTGGCCCTCTGGAGCCCATGGAGAGCCCTGAAGGAGAGCGAAAACCCAGGCCTGCCCCCGAACTTCAGGAGGAGCGGGTGAAGCTGAAAGCTTTGGGGCGGGATGGGGTGTCCCTCAACCGGGAGGAGATCGACCTGAGGTATGTGGAGCAGCTTCGGGATGCTGAACAGTGCGCAGCCCTGGGCTACTGCATGCTCTATGCCCAGCGTTGTCTGCTGGATGGAAGACGGACCCTGGCTGAGACGGCCCAGGCGCTGGAGGACCTTATGGAGCAAAAGGGGCTGGAGGCCCTCTGCGGCAGCCGGGGAGGCGTGCCCTTCCTGGCCCGGCCCCGGAAACAGGAGATTTTGGCCTGCTTCAACCGATACCGGGGTCTTCACCTGTAAGAAGATGAACGCGATTTTTCCGGAAGGTGAGGATGCCCTCCTATTCCATTTGTAAGGTTGCATTTTGACAAAAATGCGGTGTTAGAAGGAGTTTTTAAACTAAAAAACAAAAAAGAAAATTGACTCTTGCAAATTACAAAAACTGTGCTATAATTTTTTACGACAATTAAACAGACAGGGGGGCTGGGGCGAAACCCGGCTGAGATTAGGGCAATGTAGCTGCCCTTGACCCTTTTAACCTGTTGGATAATGCCATCGTAGGGAGTTTGTAGGGATATTATTCCGTTAAAAACGCCGCCCGATGGGCGGCGTTTATTTTATATTTGGAGGTCATGTCATTATGAAAGCATCCGTAGCCATTCAGATCGAGCCCAATATGCCCACCAGTGCCGAGGCCATCCGTGTTGTGGACGAGGTGATCGACTATATCCGTTCCACCGGTCTTCACTACTATGTGGGCCCCTGTGAGACTGCCGTGGAAGGAGAGAGCCTGGAGCAGCTGGTGGACATCGTCCACAATTGTATTCTGGTGGCTGAAAAGGCCGGGGCCCCCAAGGTGTCTGCCTTCGTAAAGTACAATTACAGCCCTGCCAGAGGCGTGCTGACCATCGATGAAAAAGTCACGAAGCATCACCAGTAAGCTGCCTGGGGCGGCGGCCATTGCTGGGCTGCTGCTGGTGTGGCACCTGGTGTGTACCTTCGGGCTGGTGCCTCAGTTTATGCTGCCCTCGCCGGGACAGGTGCTGACCGCCCTGTGGGAGGAATTTCCTCTGCTGCTGCAGCACGCCAGGATCACCCTCGCCGAGGCGGCCCTGGGTCTTGGGGCGGGCATGGCTGTGGCCTTTGTGATCGCCACCCTCATGGACCGCTTTTCTATCCTGTACAAGGCCCTTTACCCACTGCTGATCATTACCCAGACCATCCCCTCAGTGGCCATCGCACCCCTGCTGGTACTGTGGATGGGCTTTGAGATGGCACCCAAGATCACCCTGGTGGCCATCACCACCTTTTTCCCCATCACCATCGGGCTGTTGGACGGTTATGCCTCTGCCGATCGGGAGGCTGCCCAGCTGCTGCGCTCCATGGGGGCGGGACGGGCTCAGATCTTCTGGCATCTGAAGCTCCCCTCTGCCCTCAGCCACTTTTTTGCTGGGCTGCGGGTGTCTGTGTCCTATGCGGTGGTGGGAGCGGTCATCTCTGAGTGGCTGGGCGGTTTTGAGGGTCTGGGCGTGTACATGACCCGGGTGAAGAAAGCCTATGCCTTTGACAAGATGTTTGCGGTCATTGTGTTTATCACAGCGGTGAGCCTGTTGCTTATGCTGTGTGTGGCATTGCTGCGCAAGGTGGCCATGCCCTGGGAGAAATATGAGAAATTGGAGAGAAAGGATTGAATCCTATGAAAAAGAAATTGTCCCTGCTGCTCAGCGCATGCCTCTGCCTGAGTCTGGCTGCCTGCGGCCAGAGTGCCGGCCAGAGCAGTTCCCAGCCGGCCGGTTCTCAACAGGCCGGCAGTTCTCAGCAGGGTGGGAGCTCTGAACAGGGGGAACTGAAAAAAATCACCCTCTGCCTGGACTGGACTCCCAACACCAACCACACCGGGTTCTATGTAGCCCAGGCCCTGGGCTATTATGAGGAAAACGGGCTGGAAGTGGAGATCGTCCAGCCTCCCGAGGACGGGGCCACCGCCCTGTGTGCCGCCGGTCAGTGTGAGTTTGCCATCACGGTACAGGATTCCCTGGCCTCCGCCTTTTCCCGTCCCGATCCCCTGCCCGTGACCGCCGTGGCCGCCCTGCTGCAGCACAATACCTCGGGCATCATCGCAGTGGCCGGGGAGGGCATGGACCACCCCGCCGGGCTGGAAGGTCACAACTACGCTACCTGGAACAGCCCCATCGAGCTGGCCATGATGGAATATGTCATTGCTCAGGACGGGGGAGACTTTGCCAATGTAGAGCTTATCCCCAACAGCATCACCGATGAGGCCGGAGCCATCGAGGCCCGCCAGGCTGACAGCATTTGGGTCTACTATGGCTGGGGCTGTGTCAATGCCGAGCTGCGGGAAATCCCCTTCGACTTTTTCTATTTCAAGGACTATGCTCCCGAGCTGGACTACTATACCCCTGTGATCATCGCCAACAACGACTTCCTGGCCCAGGAGCCTGACACCGCAAAGAGTCTGCTGGAGGCCACCAAGCGTGGCTATGAGTATGCCATCGAAAATCCCGAAGAGGCCGCCCAGATGCTCATCGACGGGGATACCACCGGTTCTTTGAAGGGCTCCGAGGAGTTGGTGATGGCCAGTCAGAAGTGGATGTGCGACCAGTACAAGGCCGAAGTGGAGCAGTGGGGCTATATCGATCCAGCACGCTGGGACGGATTCTATCAGTGGCTCAGCGACAACGGCCTGTGTGAGATCCCCATCGAGGCTGGTGTGGGTTTCTCCAACGACTATCTGTCATGACAGGACCTGTACTGGAGGCCCGGGGCATTGCCAAGATCTATGACGGCGCCACCATCATCCAGGACATCTCCCTGCACCTGGAGCAGGGGGAACTGGTGTGCGTACTGGGAGTGTCCGGGGCGGGGAAGACCACCCTTTTCCATGTGCTCTCCGGACTGACCGCCCCCGAACAGGGAAATGTGTATCTGGGCGGAGAGGAGATCACCGGACGCCCGGGCCGGGTGAGCTATATGCTCCAAAAAGACCTGCTCCTGCCCCATAAGCGGATTGTGGACAATGTGGCCCTCCCCCTGATCCTTCGGGGAGAAAAGAAAGCCTCTGCCCGGGAGAAAGCCTCCGCTTTGTTCGGTCAGTTTGGGCTGGAGGGGACGCAGATGATGTATCCCGCCCAGCTCTCAGGAGGCATGCGTCAGCGGGCGGCTCTGCTGCGTACCTACTTGGGGTCGGAGGGAGTTGCCCTATTGGACGAGCCCTTCTCTGCTCTGGATGCCCTGACCAAGCGGGAGATCCATAAGTGGTATCTTCAGGTCATGGAAAAGATCAAACTGTCCACCCTCTTTATCACCCACGACATTGATGAGGCCATCCTCCTCAGTGACCGGATCTATATCCTGGGTGGAAAGCCGGGGCACATGATCGCCGAGCTGAAGATCGATCCCTCCCGTCCGCGGCCTGAGGATTTTGCTTTGACCCACGCTTTCGCCGATTACAAACGGGAGATTTTATCCTATCTTTAACATGCTGTATTGAAAATGAAGCCGGCGGAGCCCAAAAGCTCCGCCGGCTTTGTCGGTCAGAAGAAGGATCACCGCTTGATGTCATAGTTCATGTTCATGAGGCTTCGGATACTTTCGGCATCGTCGGTGATGTTTCCGTCTCCATGAATGGTGTGCTTGATGACGCTGCTGGCCACGGCAAAGTTGATCATGTCCATGGGCTTGTAACTGTTCATCATGGCGTAGATCAGGCCGCTGGCAAAGGCGTCGCCGCCGCCCACACGGTCCAGGATGGTGAAGGTGAACAGGCGGCTTTCAAAGGTGTGGCCCTTGTACCACATAAAAGCCTTCAGGCTGTTCTCGCTGCCGCTGTGGGCGTAGCGCACATGGCGGGCAATGCAGGAGAGGTTGGGATAGCGCTCTACAAAGGCCTGGAAGATCTCCTCCTGCTGCTCATAGCTGGGCTGAAGGGGAACGCCGTCCTTCCAGTCCCCTTTGGAGTGGTCCTCCTCATCCCGCCACAGGTGATAGGGCTCGATGCCCAGCAGCACATCCACATAGGGCAGGCACTGGGTGCAGAAGTCACGGGCCTCCGCCCAGGTCCACAGGGCGGAGCGGAAGTTACCGTCAAAGCTGATGGTCATCCCCCGGGCCCGGGCAGCCTTCAGGCAGTCCAGGGTGAGCTGGGCGCAGCCGGGCCCCAGAGCAGGGGTGATGCCGCTGAGATGGAGCCAGTCAAAGCCCTCCAGCAGCTTGTCCAGATCCACATGACTGAAGTCGTATTCGGAAAAGGCGCTGTGCATCCGGTCATAGGTGACCTTGCTGGGGCGGATGCCGTAGCCTGTCTCCAGGTAGTAGGTGCCCAGGCGGTGGGTGGGGGTCTCCTGGGAGGTGGAGAGGATCATGGGGGTGCAGTGGACATCGTTGCTGCGCAGCATGCGCACGGCGCTTTTGCCCAGACTGTTATTGGGGACCACGCTGAAAAAGGTGGAGTCTACCCCGAGGTTGGCCAGGGCCAGAGCGATGTTGGCCTCGCTGCCTCCGTAGCTGGCCTGAAAACTGGTGGCCATGCGGATCTTTTCGTAGTCCGGGGGGGTCAGGCGCAGCATGATCTCGCCGATG
>CALWOR010000047.1 GCA_944383205.1 uncultured Oscillospiraceae bacterium
TATATAAGCATCGGAAATTTCCAGGGTACGGGTGGTGGTATCCAGGGTGTCGAACAGCCGGTTGTTGGCCGGGATCTCCGCCCCGGTGAGGTGGTTTAAAAGGGTGGACTTGCCCGCGTTGGTGTAGCCCACAATGGCCACCACGGGGACCTCGTTTTTAATCCGCCGCTCCCGCTGGGTGGCCCGGACCCGGCGCACATCCTTCAGCTCGGCCTCCAGCTTGGATATCTTTTTGTGGATGTGCCGCCGGTCGCTCTCCAGCTGGGTCTCGCCGGGGCCCGGGTGCCGATGGCGCCCTCCTGACGCTCCAGGTGCTTCCACATACCCAGCAGCCGGGGCAGCAGATACTTGTACTGGGCCAGCTCCACCTGGAGCCGCCCCTCCCGGGTGCGGGCCCGCTGGGCGAAGATGTCCAGGATCAGGGCGGAGCGGTCCAGCACGGACACCTTCAGCTCCTCGCTGAGCACCCGCTGCTGGGAGGGGGACAGGGTGTTGTCAAAGATCACCATGTCCGCATCCGTGGCCTCCACCAGCTCCTTCACCTCGGCCACCTTGCCCTCGCCGATGAAGGTGCGGGGGTCGGGGCTGTCCTTCTGCTGGGTGACCACCCCCACGGTCTCGCCCCCGGCTGTCTCCAGAAGAGCGGACAGCTCCTCCATGGACTCCTCGGTGGCGTTTTCCTCCCGGGACAGACTGAAGGCGCTCAGGCCCACCAGCACCGCCCGGTTATACTTTTCCTGTGTGAATTTCTCCGGCATATGATCCTCCAAAAATTCGAAAAAGCGTAGAAACGCTTTTTCGAGAGGGATTGCGCAAAAATGCCCCCTCGATTTTCAAGAAAATTGTCGGGGACATTTTTGCGAGAAGTGGTTTTTGAACGGCGGAGCCGCCCAAAAAACAAATTATAATTTCTTTCACCGCTGCGGCGGTGAAACTCCTGCGGAGGGCTTTTTTATTTTTTCAAAACCTCCACAATTTCCCCGATATACAGGGTGTGGTAGTCCTTCTGGGGATAGAACTTCTCCTTCACATCCTGTGGGATGTTATTGGGGTCCATCTCCTGGGCAAAGCGCTTGCGGCACACCAGCACCAGCTCGGCCTCGGCAAAATAGGGAGCGCCGCACTGAGCGGTCTTCACCGTGAAGCCGCACTCCTTCACCTTGTCCGCCTCCCGGCCGCTCTTGGAGCCGCACAGGGAGAGGGCCTTGCGGTACTCCTCAGAGAAGAAGGTGAGGGTGAAGTACTCCTCCCGGTCCACAAACTCTTTGGTATACCGCTGGGGCCGGATATAGCAGGTAGCAGCGGGGGCACCCCAGATCACTCCCAGCCCGCCCCAGGAGGCGGTCATGGTGTTTAAGGCCTCCGCCGTGCCGGCGGTAATGAGCATCCACTCGTCTCCGATGAGGGAGAAGACATTTTCAGACAGGGACTTGGGATCCACAGATTTCAGCATGGGTCGTTCCTCCTTATGCAATATGGGCGGTTTTTCATAGTCTATGCCGTTCCTCCCTGCCGGGAGACCGAAAAACGGAAAAAGCCGCACCGATTCCTCGGCGCGGCTTTTTGGAGTGTCTTACTTGTCCAGACCGAACTTCTTGTTGAAGCGGCTGACACGGCCACCGGTATCCACCATCTTCTGCTTGCCGGTGTAGAAGGGGTGACACTTGGAGCACACTTCTACGCGGATGTCCTTCTTGGTGGAGCCAGTCTCGATCACATTGCCGCAGGCGCACCGGATGGTGGTCTGTTCATAGTTGGGGTGGAGGCCTTCCTTCATTATATTCACCTCTTTCTCCATGGAGGGTAATCTCGTAAACGCAACTGATATAATATCACATATTTTTTGGAAAAGCAACCTCTTTTTCAAAAAAATTTTCCCGATAAAATGTCCCTCCCCCTTGACAATCCGCCGCCTTTTCGCTAAAATATCTTCCAAGCAAATGTGATGACGGGGAAAAAGACGACAGTCTCCCACTCAGAGAGCCGGCGGATGGTGCGAGCCGGTGTGAGGAACCGCCGTGAATAACTGGCCCCTGAGCAGTTCACCTGAAGAGAAGCGGGATGTTTCCCGGAGAGTAGGGTGAAACGGCTGGTCTCGTTATTGACCTGGACCTTGTTGGAGGTCTTTAAGGGCCGTTTGGGCGACCGGCGGCCGAACCAGGGTGGTACCGCGGAACTTACTTCGCCCCTGACTTCGTTTGAAGTCGGGGGCTTTTTTATTTGGAAAATGGCAGGCCCTTTCCCAAATAAGAAGAGATTGCGGCTTGCTGCATGCCTGCGGCGTCGCGAGCTCCACATCCCTCGCTTTTCCCCAGGAGCAAAAGCTCGCTCATTCCGCCGTTTCGCCTTTTCCAAATGAACCCGCTGCGCCGGGCTTTATTTGGGGACCCGTATCGCACTCCGTCAAGCCGAGCAGTGTTTTTGGGGTCGGCAGAGCGGCAAAAAACGGATCAAAATTGATTTCCCGCCTGCGGGCGGCGAAACTCCTGCGGAGGGCTTTCCTTCGGAGGAACACTGCTTTAAATACACAACACACTTACGATACAGGAGGAAACACTATGAAACCCGGATATGAAAAGTACATTCCCTTCCAGCCCCAGAAGATCGTGGGCCGAACTTGGCCTGACAAGGTCATCACCAAGGCCCCCATCTGGTGCTCTGTGGACCTGCGGGACGGCAACCAGGCCCTGGTGGACCCCATGAACCTTCAGGAAAAGCTGGAGTACTTCCACACTCTCATTGACATCGGAGTAAAGGAAATTGAGATCGGCTTCCCCTCTGCCAGTGAAACCGAGTATGAGATCTGCCGGGAGCTCATCGAGGGGGGCCACATCCCCGACGATGTGACCATCCAGGTGCTGGTCCAGGCCCGGGAGCACCTGATTAAAAAGACCTTCGAGGCCATCAAGGGCGCCAAGAATGTCATTCTCCACTTCTACAACTCCACCTCCACCCTTCAGCGGAAGGTGGTCTTCCACATGGACACTGACGGCATCACCAAAATCGCCACTGACGCCGCCGACCTCATCTACGAGATGTCCCGCCCCCTCATTGAAGAGGGCATGAACCTGCGCTTCGAGTACTCCCCCGAGTCCTTCATGGGCACTGAGATGGACTATGCCGTGGAGATCTGCCAGGCGGTGCTGGATCACCTCCACGCCACCCCCGACAACAAGGTCATCCTGAATCTGCCCACTACCGTGGAAAACTGCATGCCCAACCAGTTTGCCGACATGCTGGAGTACTTCTGTAAAAAGATCCCCGGCCGGAACTGCGCCATCATCTCCCTCCACCCCCACAACGACCGGGGCACCGGCGTGGCCACCACCGAAATGGGTCTGCTGGCCGGGGCCGACCGGGTGGAGGCCACCCTCTTCGGCAATGGCGAGCGCACCGGCAATGTGGACATGATCACCCTGGCCATGAATATGTGGACCCAGGGCATTGACCCCAAGCTGGACTTCTCCAACATCAACAAAATCAAGGAGATGTACGAACGCTGCACCAAGATGCCCGTGGGCGACCGCCAGCCTTACGCCGGCAAGCTGGTCTTCACCGCCTTCTCCGGCAGCCATCAGGACGCCATCAACAAGGGCACCCAGTACATGAAGGAGAGCGGCAGTGAGTACTGGGAGATCCCCTACCTGCCCATCGACCCCGCCGATGTGGGCCGGGAGTACGAGCCTATCATCCGCATCAACTCCCAGTCGGGCAAGGGAGGCGCCGCCTATATCATGGAGCACAACTTCGGCTTCGACCTGCCCAAGGCCATGCATCCGGAGTTCGGCCACATCGTCCAAGTGGAGACCGACAAGGTAGGCACCGAAATTTCCCCGGAGCGCATCAACGAGCTCTTCCACCAGGAGTACATCGAGGCCAAGGAGCCCTACAAGCTGCTCAAGCACGCCTTCCAGGAGAGCGTGGACGGGGAGGGCCACTCCCATGTCACCTTCTGGGGCACCCTTCAGCACACCGACACCATCTTCAAGGTATCCGGCGAGGGCAACGGCCCCATCGACGCCTTCTTCAACGCCATCAAAGATGAGAAAATGGCCCGTTTCTCCTTCCTGGACTACGCCTCCCACGCCATCACCGACGGCTCCGACTCCCAGGGCGTAGCCTACATCCTGCTCAAGGACCAGCGGGATGGGAAAGAGTACTGGGGCGTTGGCCTGTCCCACAACATCAACCTGGCTCCCCTGCGTGCCATCCTTTCTGCCATCAACCGGGCCAAGCGGAACCGCTGATTATTAAAAAAGAGCAACCACTTTTTCGGGCTTTCCCATTGCGGAGAGCCCGTTTTTTTAGTTCTTTCTTGATGGTATAAATTTTCCTTTAATCTATACCTTAACCCATTGTCAGGCATCGGAAAAAGGGTTAAGATAGAGAATAATCGAACAATCGAAACCTTAGTCTAACAGGAGGCGCGTCCCATGTCCAAAACTCCCGACTTTCTTCCCAAAAGTCCTCAGAAGGCCCCGGCCCGGATGTCCAAGAAAGATCCTCTCACCCCCGAACAGTTGGATGCTCTGGACGCCTGGTGGCGTGCAGCCAACTACCTGTCCGCAGGACAGCTCTATCTGCTGGACAATCCTCTGCTTCGGGAGCCGCTGCGTCCCGAGCACCTAAAGCAGCATATTGTGGGCCACTGGGGCACCTGCCCAGGACAGAATTTTATATACACCCATTTAAACCGGGCCATTGTCCGCTATGACCTGAATATGATCTATATCTGTGGCCCAGGCCATGGGGGAAACGCCATCATAGCACAGGACTATCTGGATGGCTCCTACAGTGAGGTATATCCCAACATCAGTCGGGACGAGGAGGGCATGAAGAAGCTCTTCCGTCAATTCTCCTTCCCCGGTGGTATCCCCTGCCACACTGGACCCCAGACCCCCGGTTCCATCAATGAGGGAGGTGAGCTGGGCTATTGTCTCTCCCACGCTTTCGGCGCAGTGATGGATAACCCCGACCTGATTGCCGCCTGTGTAGTGGGGGACGGGGAAGCAGAGACCGGTCCTCTGGCCGCTGCCTGGCACTCCAACAAGTTCTTGAATCCCATATCCGATGGGGCAGTGCTTCCCATTCTTCACTTAAACGGTTTTAAGGTATCCAACCCCACCATTTTCTCCAGGATTTCTCACGAGGAAATCGAGATGTTCTTTAAAGGCTGCGGTTGGGAGCCCCGATTTGTAGAGGGCAGCGATCCCAAAGCGATGCACCAGACCATGGCCGCTGCTCTGGACTGGGCCGTGCGGGAGATCCAACGCATTCAGGAGTACGCCCGCACAACCGGCGACACAGAGCGGCCCCGGTGGCCTATGATCGTCCTGCGCTCTCCCAAGGGCTGGACAGGCCCCAAAGAGGTAGACGGCAGGCAAGTGGAGGGGAGCTGGCGCTCCCACACCGCCCCGATTCCCGTTCACGACGGACAGCCCGGCCGGCTGAAAGAGCTGGAATCCTGGCTGCGTAGCTACCGGCCCGAGGAGCTCTTTGACGAGACTGGTGCTTTGCGTCCCGCCCTTCAGGAACTCGCTCCCCAGGGGGGACGGCGGATGGGGGCCAACCCCAATGCCAATGGTGGTCTCCTCCTCCGGGACCTGCGGGTGCCTGATTTTCGCGCCTATGCCGTCCCTGTCCCCCAGCCCGGCGGGACGGAGGTAGAAGACATGGCAGTACTCGGCGGCTATGTGCGGGACCTGGTCCGGCTCAACGAAGAGAGCGCCAATTTCCGCCTCTTTGCCCCGGACGAGACAGCCTCCAACCGCCTAAGTTCCGTTTTTGAGGCCACCGGTCGTCGGTGGGTAGACGAAATCAACCCCCGCAGTGATCAGCATCTTTCCTCCACAGGACGGGTAATGGATGCGATTCTCTCTGAACATCTGTGCCAGGGCTGGCTGGAGGGTTATCTCCTTACCGGCCGTCACGGCCTGCTCAACAGCTACGAGGCCTTTATCCGCACAGTGGACTCCATGGTTTCCCAACATGCCAAGTGGCTGAAAGTGGCTCGACAGTTACCATGGCGCTCCTCCATCGCCTCCCTCAACTATGTGCTTTCTTCCAATGTATGGCAGCAGGACAATAATGGTTTTACCCATCAGGACCCTGGTTTTCTGGACCATGTGGCAAACAAAAAGGCGGATGTGGTCCGGCTGTACCTGCCCCCTGATGCCAATTGTTTGCTCTCCTGTCTGGATCACTGCATCCAGAGCCGGAATTATGTAAATGTGATTGTGGCCTCCAAGCTCTCCCGTCCCCAATGGCTGAGTATGGATCAAGCCATCAAGCACTGTACTCACGGAATCGGCATCTGGCAGTGGGCCTCCAACGACCAAGGAGGCGACCCCGATGTGGTTATGGCCTGCTGTGGAGATACCCCTACCCTGGAAACTCTGGCAGCAGTGACTATTCTCCGTCATCGGCTGCCTCAGCTGAAGATCAGGGTCATCAATGTGGTGGATTTGATGAAACTCCAGCCCCACACCGAACACCCCCATGGTCTTACCGATGAAGACTACGATGCCCTCTTTACAACCGATACCCCCATTATCTTCGCCTTCCATGGTTACCCTACCCTGGTCCATGAGCTCACTTACCGTCGTCACAATAAAAAGCTCCATGTCCGTGGGTACAAAGAGGAGGGTACCATCACCACTCCCTTTGATATGCGGGTCCGCAATGACATCGACCGTTTCCACCTGGTCATGGACACGGTAAAACGCCTGCCCCAACTGGGCAACAGTGCTTCTTATCTCATTCAGGAAATGAAAGATAAGCTGGTGGAACATCGACAGTATATTAACACCTATGGACAGGATCTGCCTGAGGTAAGGAACTGGACATGGGACTGCTAAACCCAGAAAAGGCAGGGACTCGTATGCGCAGTGACCGAGAAATCATGGACCTTATTCTCCGCCGGGCCCAATCCGACCCCCGGATTCTGGCCGCCTATTTAAAGGGCTCCCGTACCAACTCCAGCGCACCCAAGGATATCTATCAGGACTTCGACCTCATGTATGTGGTCCTCGAGACAGAAAGCTTCCGCTCTGACACCTCCTGGCTGAAGGACTTCGGGCCAATTATGCTTACACAGGAGCAGGATAACGCCTTCAGCTACGGCGAACGCTTTGGTATCCAGAGAAACTATCAGGAGGGCTATTCTTGGCTGCTGCTCTTTACAGACGGCAGTCGTATCGATGTGGGAATCGAGACTCAACAGGCCATGAAGCGAGGGACATGGCGAAACAAACTCTTTCTCCCTCTGTTGGACAAAGTGGGCTGTTTACCCCAGCTGCCGCCCCCCAGTGATGAAGATTTCCATGTAAAGCGGCCCAGTCAGCGGCAGTTTCTGGGCTGCTGTAAAGAATTTTTCTGGTGCCTGTGCGATGTGGAAAAAGGCATTGCTCGGGACGAGCTGACTTTTGCCATGACCACTTATAATACTCTGGCACGGCCCATGCTGGAACAGATGCTCTGCTGGCATATTGGCGTAAATACAGAGTTTTCCCTGTCTTGCGGAAAATTCAACAAGTATTTCAAGCGATTGTTATCTGAAGAGGACTATCGGGCTTATGTAAGTACCTATACCGATGGAAACTACATCCACTTTCGCCAGGCTATAGACTACGCCCTGGTGCTTTTTCACCGGACTGCCTGCTCTGTTGGGACCGCCCTAGGCTTTTCTTACCCCCAGGCGGATGAGGACGGCTGCACCCGGTATCTGAACTGGATCCGAAGCACATGAACTTCCCTCTCAACACCCGTTTGAATGCAAAGGGCTCCGCCTCGGCTTATCTGTAAGCCGGGACGGAGTCCTTTTCTTCTTTCACATGAGAAAACCCATCTGGGGATCATTTCACACCAAGCATCCGGCTGGCGTTGAGAATAGCTATCACCGATACTCCAACATCTGCAAATACCGCTGCCCACATATTGGCACAGCCCAGAGCTGACAGGACTAGTACCAGGAACTTCACTCCAATTGCAAAGACGGTATTTTCCTTCACAATAGTCATGGTCTTCCGGGCGATGGACACCGCTACCGGGAGCTTTCGAAGATCATCGTCCATCAGGACAATGTCGGCGGCCTCGATGGCCGCGTCGGAACCCAAAGCCCCCATGGCCACCCCAATGTCAGCCCGGGACAGGACAGGGGCATCGTTGATTCCGTCCCCCACAAAGACCAGATTCTCTCCCGGGCTCTTTTCCCGGAGAAGCGTCTCCACCTCATTCACCTTGTCCTGAGGAAGAAGCTGGGCCCGGAACTGGTCAATCCCCAGCTCTCCAGCCACTGCCGCCGCCGTCTCCTGGTTGTCCCCGGTGAGCATGACAGTCTTTTTTACCCCGGCTCGTTTCAGGTCGCAAAGAGCCTGGACAGCCCCTTCCTTGAGCTGGTCAGCAATAATCAGACATCCGCCATATGTTCCGTCTATCGCTACATGGATGTGGGTTCCCACTGCTTGGTCTTCCTCCGGCAGTGGAATGTTCTCCCGCTGCATAAGTTTTCGATTGCCCGCCAGCACTACCCGTCCATCTACCGTGGCCCGAACGCCGCGGCCGGCGATCTCCTCCACTTCCCCCACCCGTTCCCGCTCGGGAGCTTTCCCCCAGGCGGAGAGGATGGAGCGGGAGATGGGGTGGGTGGAAAACTGCTCGGCCAGGGCCGCCTGTTCCAGCAGTTCCTCTGGGCTGAGGACCTGGGGATGGATCTCCGTCACCGAAAATTCTCCCCGTGTGAGGGTGCCCGTCTTGTCAAAGACCACGGTGCCCGTTTTGGCCAGTGCCTCCAGATAGTTGCTGCCCTTTATCAGAATACCTTGCCGTGAGGCGCCACCCAGCCCTCCAAAGAAGCTCAGGGGGATAGAAATGACCAGGGCACAGGGGCAGGACACCACCAGAAAGTTGAGAGCCCGCGGCACCCATACTACCCACTGCCCACCTGCTAAAGAGGGTATCACGGCCAATGCCAGGGCGGCAAAGACCACAATGGGAGTATAATACCGGGCAAACTTCGTAATAAAATGCTCGGCCCTAGCCTTCTTTTCGCTGGAATTTTCCACCAGGTCCAAGATTCGGGCCACAGTGGACTGGCCAAAGGGTTTCTCCACCTCCACCCGGAGCACACCGGATAGATTTACACAGCCGGAGATGACCTTCTCCCCCGGCCCTACATCTCTTGGCAGAGACTCTCCGGTGAGAGCGGCGGTGTCCAGAGCAGACGCTCCCTCCAATATTCTCCCGTCCAGAGGGATCCTCTCCCCTGGTTTGACGAGGATGGTCTCCCCCACCGCTACCTCCTCCGGATCCAGGGTGCAAAGCTCCCCCTCCCGCTCCACATTGGCATAGTCGGGGCGGATGTCCATCAGCTGGGCAATGGACCGGCGGCTGCGGTGAACAGCCACACTTTGAAAGAGTTCGCCCACCTGGTAAAAGAGCATCACCGCCACTCCTTCGGCGTACTCCCCAATGACCATGGCACCAATGGTGGCCACTGACATGAGAAAATTCTCGTCAAACACCTGACCGTTTTTGATGTTGCGGACAGCCCTCCACAGCACATCCCATCCGATCACCAGATATGGGAGCAAATAGGCCAGGGGCTTGACGATTCCCCAGCTGTACAGGGTATAGCCGGCTTCCACCCACTGGGCAGACGGCATCCACTGCCCGGTAAAATCGATGACCCAATACTGAGCCGGGTAGATCTGATCGGGGATCAATGCAGCGGCAATGAGCAAAAAAAAGCTGATGACAATGCGCCATAAGGCCTTTTTCTGTTTACTGGTCACAATGGTGTCACTTCCTTATTTTATAATGATCCGACAGTCGGGCTCCACCTTTTTACAGACTTTGGCCGCCTTCTTTACAATTTCCTCGAACCGCTCGTCTTCCGCCTCAATGGTCAGCTTTTGGGTGAGAAAACTCACTGTGGCCTGGGTGACCCCATCAATTTCCCGGATCGCCCGCTCCATTTTGGCCGCACAGTTGGCACAGTCCAGTTCTTCCAGCTTAAAGGTCTTTTTCATCTTGATTACCTCCCGTTTATTCTTCAATGTGCTCCATGCCCTGGCTGAGGATACTCACCACATGGTCGTCGGCCAGGGAATAGTAAATGGTCTTTCCCTCCCGGCGGAATTTCACCAGCTTACTGTTTTTCAGCACCCGCAGCTGGTGGGACACGGCGCTCTGGGTCACCGCCATCAATCCCGCCAGGTCACATACACACAGTTCCCCCTCCAACAGGGCATAGAGGATTTTAAGCCTTGTGCTGTCCCCGAAGAGTTTGAAGAGCTCTGCCAGATCGTACAGGTGCTCATCAGGGGGCAGCATGGACCGGACCCTTTCCACCGCCTCCAGGTGGACCTCCGGCTCCTGACAGCAGGGGGCAAGATCACGGTTCATATTTTCATCTCCCTTCAATATATGAACATTTATTCATATGTTATTTACATTATACCGTCTCTTCCTTCTCCTGTCAAGCCGATTTAAAAAAACTGTCATTTTCACGAAGTCATCCCGGCAGATTTCTCTTGTCAAGGGCGGGGGAAAACAGTATAATTGGGGATTGTTGAAAAAACGGCCGGGCCGCTTTTTCAACAAAAATCAAAATTTTCCCGTTTCAAAAAAATTTTATGAAAGCGGGAACTTTTTTCTTTCCTTCTCGTCCAAGACTGTGTAAACAAAAACGGGCCCTCGAGCCCTGAAAAAGGAGATACTTACCGATGAAAAGACGCGTTTTTGCCGCCGCTCTGGCCTGCGCTCTGGTCCTTCTGTCCGCCTGCGGCGGCAGCGGCAGCTCCTCCTCCGGCAGCAGCGCTTCCAGCTCCTCCAGTTCTTCCAGCTCCTCCAGTTCCTCCGGCTCTGCCGACAGTTCAGAGGACAGCCTGGTCCTCCCTGACAGTTCAAACCCGGACCCCTCTCAGCCTCCAAACGCCTCTCTCCCCGACGGCTCGGCGGATGAGACCCAGGAGCCTGTAGCCCAGACCTCCCTGTCCCTGAGCAAGA
>CALWOR010000048.1 GCA_944383205.1 uncultured Oscillospiraceae bacterium
TGTCCGGCCGTGAGTTCGGCGGCTCCGACACCTACGCCACCTCCCAGATCCTGGCCGCCGCCATCAACAAGATCGGCGTGGAGAAGGACGACATCGTGCTGTGCGGCCGTCAGGCCATCGACGGCGACACCGCCCAGGTGGGTCCCCAGATCGCTGAGAAGCTGGGCCTGCCCCAGGTCTCCTATGCCGCCGAGATCACCAAGGACGGCGACACCATCACCGTCAAGCGCATGCTGGAGGACGGCTACATGACCATCAAGGTCAAGACCCCCTGCCTCATCACCTGCATCAAGGAGCTCAACGAGCCCCGTTATATGAGCGTCAATGGTATCTTCGAGTGCTACGAGAAGCCCTATGAGATCTTTGACTACAACACCCTGAAGGACGATCCCCTCATCGATCCCACCACCATCGGTCTGAAGGGCTCCCCCACCAACATCTTCAAGTCCTTTACTCCCCCCCAGAAGGGCGTGGGCATGATGCTGGAGGGCGCCGACAAGGCCACCTGCGAGAAGCTGGCCGGCCTGCTGGCTGCCAAGCACCTGATCTGATAGAAGGGAGAGTAAAAAAATGTCTAACTACAACAGTGCTGCGATTGAAGAATTCAAGGGCGGCGTTTGGGTATTCTGTGAGCAGCGTCAGGGCAGCATGATGCCCACCTCCTTCGAGCTGATCTCCGAGGGCCGCAAGCTGGCCGACGAGCTGGGCTCCAAGCTGTACGGCATTCTCCTGGGCCACAACATCGAGGGCATTGCCAAGGAGCTGGGCGGCTATGGCGCTGACGGCGTGTATGTCTGCGACCACCCCCTGCTGGAGAACTATACCACCGACGGCTACACCAAGGTCATCTGCGATGTGATTCAGGAGTACAAGCCCGAGGTCATGCTCATCGGCGCCACCAACATCGGCCGTGACCTGGGCCCCCGCTGCGCGGCCCGTCTGCACACCGGTCTGTGCGCCGACTGCACCCACCTGGACATCGATGTGCCCAAGTACAAGGAGTTCCTGCGCGCCTCCTCCACCCTGGCTCCCAACATGATCGACAATATTCCCGAGGAGGACCGGAATCTGAAGATGACCCGTCCTGCCTTCGGCGGCCACCTGATGGCCACCATCATCTGCCCCCGCTTCCGTCCCGCCATGGCCACTGTCCGTCCCGGCGTGATGAAGAAGAACACCTTTGACCAGGCCAAGGCCGACGCCTGCGAGATCATCAAGCCCAACTTCTCCCTCACCGAGGCCGACATGGAGACCCAGGTCGTCGAGGTGGTCAAGGCCGCCAAGAAGCTGGTGGACCTGATCGGCGCCGATGTGGTCGTGTCCGTGGGCCGCGGCATCTCCAAGGATGTTGAGGGCGGCATCAAGCTGGCCGAGGAGCTGGCTGAGGTCCTGGGCGGCGTCGTGGGCGCCTCCCGTGCCGTGGTGGACTCCGGCTGGATGTCCGCCGACCACCAGGTCGGTCAGACCGGCAAGACCGTGCACCCCAAGATCTATGTGGCTCTGGGCATCTCCGGCGCCATCCAGCACAAGGCTGGCATGCAGGATTCCGAGTGCATCATCGCCGTGAACAAGAACGAGAACGCCCCCATCTTCGAGATCGCCGACTACGGCATCTGCGGCGACCTGTTCAAGGTTGCCCCCATGCTCATCGAGGCCATCAAGGCCGCCAAGGCTGCCAAGTAAATAAGGGCTTCCCAAACACATCAAGCGCCTGTCCCAACCGGGACAGGCGCTTTTTTCACCTCCATCCGCCCCGGGGCATAGGATAACGCAGAAACCCGCCGCCCGCCCGGCGGCGCCGGAGGTGTACATTTCCATGAACCAAGAACTGAATATCTGGGTGGTGGGCGGCGACCAGCGCCAGGCCAGGCTGGCCCGCCTGCTCAGCGAGGACGGCCACACCGTCCGCACCTACGCCCTGGACCTGGCCGGGGACCTGAAGGGCCCCATCCCCCAGTCCGCTCCCCTGTCCATCCACCTGGCCGACTGTGTCGTTCTCCCCCTCCCTGTGACCCAGGGGGAGGGGCTGCTCAACGCCCCCCTCTCCTCCGCCGATCACTCTCTGGAGGATATTCTGGACCGGCTGTCTCCGGGCCAGGTGATTTTGGGCGGCCGGGTGGGCGAAGAGGTCCACGCCCTGGCACAGCAGCGGGACCTGACCATCCGGGACTACTTTGCCCGGGAGGAACTGGCTGTGGCCAACGCCGTGCCCACGGCGGAGGGGGCCGTCCAGCTGGCCATGGAGCACCTGCCCGTCACCATCCACGGCTGCCGGGCCCTGGTGCTGGGCTTCGGACGGGTGGGCAAGCTCACCGCCCACCGCCTCCATGCCCTGGGGGCCCGGGTCACTGTGGCCGCCCGGAAATATGACCAGCTCTCCTGGGCCCAGGCCATGGGCTTTGGGGCGGAGCCCCTGAGCCAGCTGGCGGGGGGGCTTTGCGGCTATGACCTCATCATCAACACCGTCCCCGCCCGGGTGCTGGGCCGACAGGAGCTGGAGGATGTAAAAGAGGAGTGCCTTATCCTGGACCTGGCCTCCAAGCCCGGGGGGGTGGATCTGGGGGCGGCGGGAGAATTGGGTCTCACCGTCATCTGGGCTCTCTCCCTGCCCGGCAAGGTGGCCCCCATCACCGCCGGAGCGGCCATTCGGGACACCATCTACAATATGCTCCGGGAATTGGGGTACTAGGCCCCGGAAAGGAAGATGTGATTTGGAAGACAAGACCATCGGATTCGCTCTGTGCGGATCCTTCTGCACCCACTCCAGGGCCATGGAGGCTCTGGAGCAGATCAAGGCCCGGTACGCCCGGGTGGTGCCCATCGTGTCCCAGGCGGTGGCCGACACGGACACCCGCTTCGGAAACGCCCACGATCTCATGCGGGAGATGGAGCGCATCTGTGACCACCGGGTGATCTCCACCATCAAGGCCGCCGAGCCCATCGGCCCCCAGAAGCTGCTGGACCTGCTCATCATCTGCCCCTGCACCGGCAACACCCTGGGCAAGCTGGCCGCCGGCATCACCGACACCAGCGTCACCATGGCCGCCAAGGCCCACCTGCGCAACCAGCGTCCCCTGCTCATCGCCCCCTCCACCAACGACGGCCTCACCGGCTCCGCCCCGGCCATCGGCGCCCTGCTGGGCCGGAAGTACATCTATTTTGTCCCCTTCGGCCAGGACGACCCGGAGAAGAAGCCCGCCTCCCTGGTGGCCGATTTTTCCCTGGTGGCCGACGCCGCCGGTGCCGCCCTAGGCGGGCGGCAGCTGCAGCCCCTTCTGCTCCGCAGATAAAAAATGCCTGTGCCAATCGGCACAGGCATTTCAAATGGTAAAAAAGTGTCAGCTACTTTTTTGACACGCTGTTTGATTGATCACTTGCAAAAGTCTTTTGCCACTTCCACGATGTGCTCCGCGCACAGGCCGAACTGCTTGAGCAGCGCGGCGGCAGGGCCGGAGTGGCCGAACTCGTCGTTGACCCCGATGCGGTACACGGGGGTGGGGCACTTGGCGCTGAGCAGACCGCACACAGCCTCGCCCAGGCCGCCCAGGACGGAGTGCTCCTCACAGGTGATGACCTTGCCGCACTCCCGGGCGGCCTTCAGCACCAGCTCTTCATCCAGGGGCTTGATGGTGGCCATGTTGATGACCCGGGCGGAGATGCCCGCCTCCTTCAGGGCCTTGCCCGCCTCCACCGCCTCGGCCACCATAAGGCCGGTGGCGATAATGGCCACATCGCTGCCCTCCTGAAGGACCTCGCCCTTGCCGATCTCGAAGGTATAGCCCTCCTCCTCGTGGAACACGGGGACGGCGGAGCGGCCGAAGCGCATATACACAGGACCCTGGTGGGCATAGGCGGCCTTCACCATGGCCCGGGCCTCCACATCATCGGAGGGACACATGACCACCATGCCGGGGATGGAGCGCATGAGGGCAAAATCCTCGCAGCACTGGTGGGAGGCCCCGTCCTCGCCCACAGAGATGCCCCCGTGGGTGGCCCCGATCTTCACATTCAGATGGGGATAGCCGATGGAGTTGCGCACCTGCTCAAAGGCCCGGCCGGCGGCGAACATGGCAAAGCTGGAGGCGAAGGGCACCAGACCCATGGCCGCCGCCCCGGCGGCCACCGCCATCATGTTCCCCTCGGCAATGCCGCAGTTGAAGTGGCGCTCGGGATAGGCCTTTTTGAAGATCCCGGTCTTGGTGGCTCCGGCCAGGTCGGCGTCAAAAACGATGAGGTCGTCATGCTCCGCGGCCAGCTCCTTCAGGGCGTTGCCGTAGCTGTCCCGGGTGGCGATCTTTTTTACCTCTGCCATCTTACTTCCCCTCCAGTTCCGCCAGCTGAGCACCAAGCTCCTTCATGGCCATCTCATATTCCTCGTCGTTGGGGGCCTTGCCGTGCCAGCCCACCTGGTTCTCCATGTAGCTGACCCCCTTGCCCTTGGTGGTCTTCATGACGATGGCGAAGGGGACCCCCTTGGTCTCCCTTGCCTTGTCAAAGGCCTGCTCCATCTGGTCAAAGTCGTGGCCGTCGATCTCCGCCACCTCAAAGCCGAAGGCGCGCAGCTTCTCGGGGATGGGGTAGGGACTCATGACATCGGCGATGCTGCCGTCGATCTGCAGGCCGTTGTTGTCGATGATGACGCACAGGTTGTCCAGCTTGTAGTGGTGGGCAAACATCATGGCCTCCCACACCTGGCCCTCCTCGATCTCGCCGTCACCCAGCAGGGTGTACACCCGGCAGTCAAGGCCCTTGTGCTTGGCGGCCAGGGCCATGCCGCAGGCGGCGGAGACGCCCTGTCCCAGGGAGCCGGTGGACATATCCACCCCGGGCGTCTCGTTCATGTTGGGGTGGCCCTGGAGGTGGCTGCCGATGTGGCGCAGGGTGAGCAGGTCCTCCACCGGGAAAAAGCCCCGGTTGGCCAGGGCGGCGTACAGGCCGGGAGCGGTGTGCCCCTTGGAGAGGACGAAGCGGTCCCGCTCCTCCCACTTGGGATTCTGGGGATCCACCTTCATCTCCTTGAAGTAGAGGTATGTAAACAGATCCGCGGCGGACAGGCTCCCCCCGGGATGGCCCGCCTTGGCGGCGTGGGTGCCCTCGATGACGCCCATGCGCACCTTGCAGGCGGTCACCGTCAGCTGCTTCTTTTCGCTGGCTGTCATAGCGTTCTCCCTTTCATGTAAAAGTCATGCTTTCCCGGTAAAACCGGGAAAACCGGTGTGTCAATCATTATAAGTCAGCCACCGGGGAATTACAAGGGGACAGGGAAAAAAAGCCCGCCCCCGCCTGGGGGCGGGAGCGGGTTGACTGGACTTATTCCTCTTTGGCAAAGCCGGTGTAGGGCTGGTCGGCGGAGATGGTCACCCCAACTCCCTCCAGCACCAGATCCCCGCCGTCAGGGCCGGCGAAATAGACCTGGACGGCCCCGTCCTCGGTGCCGATCCACTCCTGGATGGTCTTGCAGATGCTGTCCAGAATGGTCTGGTCCAGCTGACCGGCATCCAGCATCTGGAACTCCTCCTTCTGCTCCTCAGGGGGGCCCACAAACAGGGCGCTGGTGTCGGCAAAGGACACCACCACCTTCCCGTTGCCCTCCACGGCGCTCACCACATCCAGATTCCAGCCCGTGAGCTCGGCCATGCTCTGGATCAGGATCTCAGGGGTGATCTCCCCCTTGACCTCCAGGGGGTACTCCCGGAAGGCCTCGTCCATCCCGATGTACAGGGTGGCGCTCTGGGTCTCCTGTACGGAGGGGGCGCTGCCCTCCGCCCCGCTCATATCAGAGCCGGAGGCGGACGCCGAGCTGGAGACGGAGCCGGAGCTTCCGCCGGTGGAGGCGGAGGAGCCGCTGCCGCCCTGTCCGCCGGAGCAGGAGGCCAGGGCCAGCACCAAAGCGCCGGCACAAGTGATCGCTAAAATTCGTTTCATGATAGGTTCTCCTTTCTTGGACGCCGTCCCTCCCGGAGCGGAGAGACGGACCGAGGGGCGTTTCCCCCTTCGGTAGCTGCATCATAGAGGACAACCTTTAAGATTTCGTGTCGTCACTGTGAATTTTTCTGGAACGAATTTTGAAAAAACCGTCAGACTGTGAACTTTTTTAAACGGATTTCTGAAGAGCCCCCTCCATAAGGGTCAGATTTTTCTGCAAACGCTCATTGCCGGGCTCCTTCTCCAGCGCCTTTTTCACCTCCTCCACCGCCCGGGCATAGTCCCCGGTGCGGTAGAAGGCCATGGAGCGCAGGTCGTGGGGCAGGCTTCCCCAGGCGGAGGCCTCACAGATGTAGCTCCGGGGCCGGTCGGTAATGGCCAGGGCGCAGGCGGTGAAGTAGAGCACCCCCTCCCACTCCCCCTGGAGGTAGAGCATGAAGGCCAGGTCCATGTAGGGCTCCCGGAGATGGGGGGCCTCGGTGATGGCCCGGAGGTACCAGTCCCGGGCCTGGGCCTTTTCCCCCTTGTTCCAGCAGGCCTTGGCAATGTAGCGCATGGAGGCCGCCCGCTCGTCCCGCCAGGTGGCGGTGGGCAGGGACAGGTGGCGCTTCAGGGTGCGGATGCAGTCGTCCCACCGGCGGCGGTAAAGATATTCCCGGCCCAGGTAGTGGACATTCCGGTCGTCGTTGGGGGCCTCCTTCACCGACAGCTCCAGCAGGGGTAAGTACTGTGCCCGGGACTTTTTTGGGTCCGGGTGGTGGTCCAGCTGGACTCCCTCCGCCGTGACCATGGGCCCCTCCCTGCCATCCCCCGTCCACTCCAGCACCTCGTGGACCGGGTGGACCCAACGGTAGCCCCGGCGGGCGTGAATCTTCTCATACCAGAAAGTCACCCCCTCCGACCCGTCCGGATTGAAGGACCAGGTGTACCGGTAGCTGGCCTTCCCCGCCCCGGGAACCCAGGCCCGCTCCAGCTGCGCCCGCCAGCCGGGGTGAAAGACCTCATCCAGGTCGGTGCACACACAGATGTCCGTATCCTCATCCACCAGCTCCAGAGAGCGGTTTCGGGCGGTGTCAAAGCGCCAGGGGACAATTTCCTCCACCGCCACCAGGGCCCCCCGGGCCCGCAGGCGCTCCACTGTATCATCCTCTGATCCGGTGTCCAGCACCACCACCCGGTCCGCCTCGGACATGGAGTCCATCCACCGGTCCACGAACTGGCTCTCGTTTTTGCAGATGGCATAGACCCAAACCTTATATCGACTCATAACATCCCCCTTTTGAAAGGGCCGGCGCCCCTTCCGGGACGCCGGCTGTCACTTATGCTAGGTTATTCCGAAATAATACCCGCCGCACGCAGGTTAGCCAGCAGCTGGTTGAACTGGGTCACCACATCGGTGGAGTTAGTAGCATCAGACACAGCGGTAGCAGACCGGAATCCGCCTCCGGCAGGGCCAGTGGGACCAGTGGGGCCGGTAGGGCCGGTAGCACCCTCAGCACCGGCGGGGCCCTGCGCTCCGGCGGGGCCTTCCGGGCCGGTGGGGCCAGTGGGGCCCTCCTCGCCAGTATCGCCCTTGGCACCCGCAGGACCGGCGGGACCGGTTTCTCCGGTATCGCCTTTATCTCCCTGAGGGCCAGTGGGACCAGTGGGACCAGTGGCTCCTTCAGCACCTGCATCACCCTGCGGGCCAGCAGGACCAGCAGGGCCAGTCGGACCAGTAGGACCTTCTGCACCCGCTGTCCCTTGGGGTCCGGTGGGGCCGGTGGCTCCGGTGCCTTCCGGGCCGGTGGGGCCAGTGGGACCGGTAGGACCAGTGGGGCCGGTGGCGCCGGTGCCCTCAGGCCCAGTAGGACCGGTGGGGCCGGTGGAACCAGTGGGTCCGGTGGGACCGGTAGCTCCGGTACCCTCAGGTCCGGTGGGACCAGTGGGACCGGTCACTCCATCGGCTCCCTGGGGTCCGGTAGGACCGGTGGGGCCGGAGGGGCCCTGGATTCCCTGAGGTCCGGTGGGACCGGTGGGGCCAGTGGGGCCCTGAACAGAGACCAAGGTATAGTCCGCCGAGCTGCCGGGGGTCCCCGAGGGATTGTTCACATCAGCCTGGTAAAGGCTGCCATTGTAGGTGACGAAGTCTCCCAATGAGTAGAAGGTCCCGGGGACAAAGGTAGTCACTGTCTGAAGGCCCTCCCCCATGGGACCGGTGGGACCGGTGGGGCCAGTGGCACCCTGAAATCCCTGGGGACCGGTGGGGCCAGTGGGGCCAGTGGCACCGCTGGGGCCGGGAATGCCCTGAGGGCCGGTGGGACCGGTGGCGCCGTTGGGGCCGGGATAGCCTTGGGGACCGGTAGGGCCGGTGGCACCTTGAGGACCGGTAGGGCCAGTAGGACCGCTTACCGGACAGGGACAGGGCGGTACAGGACCAGGTCCGGGGCAAGGAGGTACAGGTGTGGGACATGGCGTCGGACAGGGACAGGGGGGCTGCCCATGGCAAGGGGGAACCGGGGGCATGGGCGGTGTGGGACAGCAAGGACTGCAGCCGGGAGTACAGCCGCAGCCGCTGTTTCCATTGAGATAGGCCACGACCCCATCTCTGCGGCTCTGCTCCCACTCAGAAGCATAGCATCGTTTCATAAAACGCTCCTTCTTCACAGTTGATGGTTGCGGCCCATCCTCAAGGGAAGTACGCCGCACTCCATTCTATGTCTCCCATCCATATAGGTGCGCCCAGCCTTTACACCAGCGTTTTTTTCTGTCATAATAGGGCAAAGGAAGGAGGCAGGGCTCCATGAAGCAGTACATAGCCGCCCTGGATCAGGGCACAACCAGCAGCCGCTGCATCATCTTCGACCGGGACCAGAAAATCGTGGGGGTGGCACAGCGGGAGTTCACCCAGATTTACCCAAAGCCCGGCTGGGTGGAGCACGACCCCATGGAGATCTGGTCCAGCCAGTACTCGGTGCTCACCGAGGCCCTGGCCCAGACGGGCATCTCTCCCGAGGACATCGCCGCCATCGGCATCACCAACCAGCGGGAGACCACCATCGTCTGGGACAAAAACACCGGCCGGCCCATCTACAACGCCATCGTCTGGCAGTGCCGGCGCACTGCCGGGCTGTGTGAAGAGCTGAAACAGGACGGGGAATTTACCGCCTACATTCAAAAGCACACAGGTCTTTTGGTAGACGCCTACTTCTCCGCCACCAAAATCAAGTGGATTCTGGACCAGGTGGAGGGGGCCCGGGAGAAGGCTCGGGCTGGCGAGCTTCTCTTCGGCACGGTGGACAGCTGGCTGGTGTGGAAGCTCACCGGGGGCAGGGTCCATGTCACCGACTGCACCAACGCCAGCCGCACCATGCTCTTTGACATTGAGCGGTTGTGCTGGGATGAGCAGATCTGCCAGAGGCTGGGTATCCCCCTGAACATGCTCCCCAAGGTCATGGACTCCAGCGCCGTGTACGGCACCGCCAACCTCCAGGGAGTGGAGGTGCCCATCGCGGGCATCGCCGGAGATCAGCAGGCCGCCCTCTTCGGTCAGACCTGCTTTGCCCCCGGGGAGGCCAAAAACACCTACGGCACCGGCTGCTTTTTGCTGATGAACACCGGGGAGCGGCTGTACCGCAGTGAAAACGGCCTGGTATCCACCATCGCCGTGGGCCTGAACGGCAAGGTGGAGTACGCCCTGGAGGGCTCCGTCTTTGTGGGCGGGGCGGTCATTCAGTGGGTGCGGGACGAGCTGCGCTTCATTACCGAGGCCCGGGACGCGGAGTACTACGCCTCCAAGGTACCGGACACCGGGGGCGTCTATCTGGTCCCCGCCTTCACCGGCCTGGGGGCCCCCCACTGGGACATGTACGCCCGGGGGGCGCTGGTGGGCCTCACCCGGGGCACCACCCGGGAGCACATCATCCGGGCCGCCCAGGAGTCCATCGCCTACCAGGTCTGTGACCTGGTGGAGGCCATGGAGAAGGACACAAACATCTCCCTCTCCGCCCTCAACGCCGACGGAGGGGCCAGCCGGGACAAGTTCCTCATGCAGTTCCAGGCGGACATTCTGAACAAGCCCCTCCGCCGCCCCGCCATCACCGAGACCACCGCCCTGGGAGCGGCCTATCTGGCGGGCCTGGCTGTGGGGGTGTGGCAGGACCGGGAGGAGCTGCGCCGTCGAAGGCTCCTCTCCCAGCAGTACGAGCCCCATATGTCCTCCCAGCGCCGGGAAAAGCTCCTCCGGGGCTGGCACAAGGCGGTGGGCCGGAGCCTTGACTGGGAAGAGCACGAATAAGGAGGCACATCCATGTTGAAACCCATCGAGCTGCCCACCCTTCTCTTTTGGGAGAACGGCAACAGCTGGTACGGAAGCTGCGGCCAGGCCCGGTTTTTCATCAAGCCCCGGAAGGAGGAGGGAGAGGAGGAGCCCAAGCTCACCATTCAGCTTTGGCGGGGGCCCATGTGTATGGAGCTCAGCGAGATCCTCTCCACCGCCGCCTTTCCGGTAAGCGAGGAGGGTCTGAAGCAGACCATTGCCTGGCTGGAAGAACAGGCAAAAGCCCTCAACGAAAAGTAAATATAGATAAAAGAAATCCCATCCGTTATCAAACGGATGGGATTTCAGCTTGTCGAAAAAGCCCTCCTGCAAGGAGTTCCGGAGCCCGAAGGCGACGGAAGCAAATAAGATCCGTTTTTCCGGCGGCTCCGCCGACCGGAAAAACACTGCTCTCAAAAATTCCCCCGACCATTTCAAAGAAATCGAGGGGGAATTTTTGTGTTATCTTTCTCGCCACAGAGGCTCTGCCTCTTTGGCGATTTTTTAAAGCTCTGCGGCAGGACTTTTCCCCACGGCAATTTTCAGCAGAATGGGGGTCATCAGGGCGGAGGCCACGATGCTCAGCACGATGGCGGGCAGGGCCTGCTCCGGGATGAGGCCGGAGTCCAGGCCCTTCTGGGCCACCATCAGGGCCACCTCGCTCCGGGCCACCATGCCGATGCCCACCACCAG
>CALWOR010000049.1 GCA_944383205.1 uncultured Oscillospiraceae bacterium
CTGGACCTGCTGGAGGCCCAGAAGATCTCCTTCGCCAAGTTTGACAGCGACTATGTGGCCGCCTACAAGGAAAACAAGGCCTCCTTTGACACTGTGATGGCCGACATCACCAAGCTCTTCGGCCTGAAAACCTCCGGTGAGGAGGGTGACAAGCTGGTGCTCACCGACTATGAGCTGGGCCTTTTGAAGACCGCCTATGAGAAGAGTGTCAACGGCAAGGATACCGGCATGGCCCAGCAGCAGGAGTATGTGGCCTACGGCACCTACGAGCCCCTCACCGTCACCATCACCCACATCATCAACAACAAGTCCGGCGTGTCCTTCACCTCCTATTCCCACACCGGTCTCCCCGTAGCTGTCCTGGCCAGCGGCCTGAACGCCGATGTGTTCAACGGCTACTACGACAACACCGATATCTTCAACAAGCTTGCCGCCATGCTGGCTGTCAAGTAAATCGCCTTCCCTCTCCCCGGCCCGTCCCGGTCTTTCAGGATCGGGGCGGGCCTGCTTCCATCAAGTTATTGAAAGGTCGGTGACCATCGTGTCTCTCCGCCAACGAGTCCGAATCTTCCTGATCTTTCTGTTCGCCGTGGCCGCTGCCATGTTTGCCATGGCGGCCTATCTCTTTCCCCTCCCCTTTTCCGGACTCCCATCTGATAGGGGAACCCTTCAGACGACGCTCAGCACTCCTGTTTCCAGGCAAGGGGTGTCGCCTCAGCCGTCCATGGAAATTTTTGACCTTGCTCCCGGATCCCGGGAGGAGCAGGCGGTGGAGAACATCCTCTCCCATTACCAGATCCACCGCTGTCTCCATACGCTCACCGGTCTGGAGGAATGGGAGAAACCTGCCTTTCTTATTCACACCTCTAAGTTTTCCCTGGCCGTCACCGACGGCTGCCATATATACCTGAACGGAGTGCTCTACCGGGTGGGCTGGCTGGGAGAATACCGGGGCCGAAAGCTGGCCGATGAGCTGAGCTGGGCCCTGGGCCTAAAAAAAGAGCAATGTTCTATGTAAGGAGTCACTGAATTATGCCGAACCTCACCCGCTTTTCCCGTTCCCCGGGCTACCACGCCCCGGTGTGGGTCTGCTTTCTTCTCGTTTTGTTCCTTGTCCTCCTGCCCACAGGCTTTGAGGACAATGTGGTCTTTCAGGAGTCGGACATCCAGCCCGCCCTGGTGCTGGCGACCGATGAGTCCACCGTCATCGACACCGGCCTGGTCCGCTCAGGGGAACAGCGCTGTCAGCTGGAGGTGCTGGGGGGCCGGTTCCAGGGGGAGACGGTGGAGGGCAAGAACGCCCTCAACGGCTCTCTGGAGCAGGACAAGATCTTTACCGTGGGAGACAAGGCCCTGGTGCGCATCAACTATACGGGGGACACAGTCATCAGCGTGTCCATGATCGACCACTACCGCATGCCCTGGGAAATCCTGATGGGAGCCCTGTTTGTCCTGCTGCTGGTCCTCTTTGCCGGACGGACGGGAGTGCGGGCGGTACTGTCCTTCCTGCTCACCGTGCTGATGATCTGGAAGGTGATGGTCCCCCTGTATCTCAAGGGCTGGAACCCCATCTGGGTGGGACTTTTTATCACCCTGGTGCTGACGGTGCTCATCATCGCCCTGGTCTACGGCTTTGACCGGCGGTGCGCCGCCGCCGTGTCCGGCTCGGCCCTGGGCATTCTGGTCACCTGCCTGATGGGCATGGTCTTTACCGACCTGTTCCAGATCCACGGGGCGGTGATGTCCTATTCGGAGAGCCTGCTCTACTCCGGCTATCAGGACCTGAACCTCACCAGGATCTTCATGGCCTCCATCTTCATCGGGGCCTCGGGAGCCATTATGGACCTGAGCGTGGACATCACCTCGGCGGTACATGAAGTGGTGGAAAAGCGGCCCGATCTGAGCTGGTGGGAGGCCGCCCGCTCGGGGATGAACGTGGGCCGGGCCGCCATGGGCACCATGACCACCACCCTTCTCTTTGCCTACTCCGGGGGCTATGTGGCCCTGCTCATGGTCTTTATGGCCCAGGGCACCCCCGTGTCCAATATTTTGAACTACAAGTATGTGGCAGCAGAGCTCATCCACACCGTCATCGGCTCCTTCGGCTTGGTCACCGTGGCCCCCTTCACCGCCCTGTGCGCCGGATTTTTCCTGGCCAAAGGCAGCTCATCCAATGTCCCGGCCCCCTCGGCCGGAGAGGCTCCCGCCCCTGACCGGCAATAAAACAGCCGGCGGTCTTTTGGACCGCCGGCTTTCCTTATGCTATGATCTTCTCCTGGGCCGGCCCCACCACAGCTTTCGGCCCATGTACCGGGGGTTGATGACCGCCAGATAGAAGACGAGCACCCCAACCGCCGCCCCAAGGCCCACCAGCCCCAGCCCAAACCAGGCGCTTACTGCGGCCAGAATCAGCTGTGCCAGCATATAGCGCAGTTCCAGTTTCATATTGTGCCGACGCCGTGAAAGATCGGGCTCAAAGGACAGGTTCCACACCGTCCACATGGAGCACAGCACCAGCAGAAGGGCATTGCCCCCCAGGGGGAGCAGGTCCCAGGGCTCCGTCCCGGACCGGAGGCTCCCCAGCCCCCAGGCGAAGGCATATAAGCTCCCCACCTGGGCGGCGAGGGCGGCCACCGTCTTGTTCTCCCGGAGCATGGGATTGTCCTCCCCATCTCCCACTCGGGCGGAGCGGTCCTCCATCAGCCCCTCCAGGGGCACCTGGTAAAGCTGGGACAGAGCCAAAAGATTTTCCGCCGTGGGGACGGTTTGTCCCGCCTCCCACTTGGTCACTGCCTGGCGGCTCACCCCGATGCGCTCCGCCACCAGTTCCTGGGAAAAGCCGGTCCTCTTCCGCAGAGTCTTCAGCTGTTCTCCTAATGTCATGCGCCTCGCCTCCTGGGGCCATTTTACCAAGAGAGACTGCCCAAGTCCAGCAACTCTCCGGCAACCGGGCAAAACAAATGGAAGACATGGAACATTTGTTTGACGAAATACCCCGGCTGTAGTATAATAAGCTCATTCCATCAGAGAGGAGGGCGCGCCCATGGACCGGGTGATCTTTCACTGCGACCTCAACAGTTTTTACGCCTCGGTGGAGCTGCTCTCCCACCCGGAGCTCAGGCACCTGCCTGTGGCGGTGTGCGGCGACCCGGACAGCCGCCACGGCATCATCCTGGCCAAAAATGAGCCCGCCAAGAGGTTCGGGGTAAAGACCGCCGAGACCATCTGGCAGGCCCGGAAGAAGTGCCCCGATCTGGTCCTCCTCCCCGCCCACCACGGCAAGTACCGGGAGTTTTCCAAAAAGGTCAACGGCCTCTACCAGAACTACACCGATCTGGTGGAGCCCTTCGGCATCGATGAGAGCTGGCTGGATGTGACGGGCACCCTCCATCTCTTCGGCGGGGACCCCAAGGCCCTGGCCGACCGGCTGCGGGGGGAGGTGCTCCGCCGCTTCGGTCTGACCATCTCGGTGGGGGTGTCCTTCAACAAGGTCTTTGCCAAGCTGGGCAGCGACTATAAAAAGCCCGATGCCACCACCGTCATTTCCCGGGAAAATTTCAAGGCCATGGTGTGGCCCCTGCCCGTCACCGACCTTTTATATGTGGGAAGGGCGGCGGCCCGGGCCTTTGAAAAGTTCGGCATCCGCACCATCGGGGACCTGGCCGCCTTCGACCGGGAGAGCCTCTACACCCTTCTGGGCAAAAACGGGGCGCAGCTCCACGACTTCGCCAACGGCCTGGACGCCTCCCCTGTACGCCCAGCCGGCCAGTACACGCCCCCAAAGTCGGTGGGCAACGGCTATACCTTCCCCCGAAACCTCCAGGGCCCGGAGGAGATCCGGGCGGGCATTGCCCAGCTTTCCGACCAGGTGGCCGCCCGTCTGCGCAAGTGCGGCATGAAGTGTCAGGGGGTTTCCCTTGCCATTCGGGACCCCTATTTCCGGGACCTGAGCAGACAAAAGCGCCTGGAAGTGCCCACCGATCTGGGCCGGGAGCTCACCCAGGCGGCCATGGAGCTGGCCCAGAGCTGCTGGAACATGGAAAGTCCCGTCCGGGCTCTCACCGTCACCGCCATCTACCTCCTCCCCGCCGGGGAGGCCGGAGCCCAGCTGGACCTGTTCGGCGGGGAGCGGGAGGAAAAGCGCCGCCGCCTGGAGAAGCTGGAGGGGACCATGGATGCCATTCGGGCCAAGTACGGCCCCGGGGCCATCACCCACGCCTCCGCCCCAAGGGACGCCGGGAAGGAGCGCCACGCCCCGCCCCCGGGTGGCCACGGGGCATACGGCGGGGAATAGGTTCATAGGCTGGGGCATGGAGGTGAGTCCATGCCCCTGTCTTTTTTTGAATTTCTATCCCAGCTGGGGGACAACCCGGCCCTGCTGGTCACCACCCTGCTTCTTTTGGGGGTGCTGCTGGTCAACGGCTGGACCGACGCCCCCAACGCCATCTCCTCCGCCGTGGTCACCGGGGCCCTCTCCTTCCGGCGGGCGGTGGGACTGGCGGCGATATGCAACTTTCTGGGGGTGCTGTGCGTCACAGGGGTAAACGCCTCGGTGGCCGAGACCATCTACTCCATTGCCCGGTTCGGGGGCGGGGACCGGGCCGCTCTCACCGCCCTGTGCGCCGCCATGACAGCCATTGTTTTGTGGGCGGTGCTTGCCTGGGCCCTGGGCATCCCCACCAGCGAGAGCCACGCCCTGGCCGCCGGCATCTCCGGAGCTGCGGTGGCCCTGGAGGGGAGTCTGGGCTGTATCAGCTGGGTGGGCTGGGCCAAGATCCTTTTGGGGCTGGGCCTGTCCGCCCTGGCGGGATTCTGGGCGGGCGAGGGGGCCCGGCGGAGGCTTGAAGGTGTAAAGTGGAAAGACCATACTTTCCTTCTGGTCCAAATACCCGGAGCTGCCGGAGCCGCCTTTCTCCACGGTGCCCAGGACGGGCAGAAGTTTCTGGGGGTCTTCCTTCTGGGCTCTGCCCTGGCCCGGGGCGAGGGGGACAAAGCCATGGGGACGGCTCCGGTTTGGCTCATGGGGCTGTGCGCCGCTGCCATGGCCCTGGGCACTCTGCTGGGGGGCAGGCGGATCATCGACACCCTGGGCCGGGACATGGTGGACATCGGCCCCCGGGAGGGGCTGGCGGCGGACGGGGCCACCATGGGCTGTCTGCTCCTGTCCACCCTGCTGGGCCTGCCCGTGTCCACCACCCACACCAGGGCCGCCGCCCTGCTGGGAGTGGGCTGCGCCGGGGGCTGCCGCCCCAGGTGGGCGGTGGCGGGCAGGGTGGCGGCGGTGTGGCTGCTCACCTTCCCCGCCTGTCTGGCCATCGGCTACTGGACGGCCCGCCTCTTCCTGGCCCGGCTGTAGGGCGCACCACCCCCTGTCCCCGGGCATAGCCTATTCTGGAAGCAAAGGCAAAGGCGGAGGGTCCTCCTGGTTCTCCTCCGCCGCCGTTTTCAGAAAGGAAGCAACTGTCGTGCTCAACGCCCTTTTGTGGGCCGCCGCCGGGACCGGGTTCACCGCTTTGATGACCGCCCTGGGGGCCGCCGTGGTTTTTTTGTTCCGTCACCGCTCCTCCCCTGCCCTCCACCGGGTCATGCTGGGCTTTGCTGCCGGGGTGATGATCGCCGCCAGCATGTGGTCCCTGCTCATCCCAGCCATTGAAAAGGCCCAGGAGCAGAATGTGCCCGGCTGGCTGCCGGCGGCGGGGGGCTCCCTCATCGGCATCGGGTTTCTTATCGCCATGGACGCCCTCCTGCCCCACCTGACCCCCGAGTCGTTTCATCTCCATAACTCCCCCAGCCGCACCGCCCTGCTGGTGCTGGCGGTCACCTTACACAACATCCCCGAGGGGATGGCGGTAGGGGTGTCCTTCGCCCTGGCCGCCCAGAGCGGGGACCCCGCTCTCCTTACCGCCGCCACCGCCCTGGCCATGGGGGTAGGCATCCAGAACTTCCCCGAGGGAGCGGCCATCTCCCTGCCTCTCCGGCAGGAGGGCATGGGCCGGTTCAAGGCCTTTCTCATCGGGGCGGCCTCGGGTCTGGTGGAGCCTGTGTTCGCCCTGCTCACCGTGCTTATGGCCGGGACGGTTCAGCCCCTGCTCCCCTGGCTTCTCTCCTTCGCCGCCGGGGCCATGCTCTATGTGGTGGTGGAGGAGCTCATCCCAGAGGCCAATCTCTCTCAGGGGGGCCACTCAGGCACTCTGGGCGTTATGGCGGGATTCCTGCTTATGATGATTCTGGATGTGGCTCTGGGGTAAACAAACACCAGATACTTGAAATTTTTTGCAATTTTCCCTTCAAACCCCCTTGACATTTCTGTGATCGGAGCTATAATAAAGCCGCCTTTCGGGGCAGTCCGATGATGTGAATGCCCCATGTTGTATTCCTTTTGTTCCAGGGAGAAAACAGGGGGCATTTTTTTGCCCTCACAGGGAACAAAGGGGAAAAAAGAAGGAGGAAAAAGCAATGATCACCTTTCTCATCGCTCTGGTCGTCCTTCTGGTGGGCTTTGCCCTGTACAGCAAGCTCACTGAGAAGGTGTTCTGCATCGACGACCGGCAGACCCCCGCTGTGGCCCACCCCGACGGGGTGGACTACACGCCCATGAAGACCTGGCGGCTGTTCCTGATCCAGCTTTTGAACATCGCCGGGCTGGGTCCCATCTTCGGCGCCCTGGCCGGCGCATGCTGGGGGCCCCGGGTCTACCTTTGGATCGTCTTCGGCACCATTCTGGGGGGCGGCGTCCACGATTTCATGTCCGGCATGATGAGCGAGCGCCACAACGGCGCCTCCATCTCTGAGATCGTGGGCATCTACCTGGGCAAGTTCATGCTCCAGGTCATGCGGGTGTTCTCCGTCATCCTGCTGATCCTGGTGGGCGTCAACTTCTCCAAGAACCCCGCCTCCCTGCTGGCCATCCTCACTCCCGAGACCCTGGACGCCAACTTCTGGCTGGCGGTGGTGCTCATCTACTACTTCATCGCCACCTTCCTGCCCATCGACAAGGTCATCGGCAAGCTCTACCCCATCTTCGGCGCCTGCCTCATCATCATGGCCGTGGGCATTGCCGGGGTCATGCTCTTTGACGGCAATTACCGGGCCCAGATGCCCGAGCTGTGGCAGTACATCGGCGTGGAGGGCATGGGCCACCCCACCAACACCCCCATCTGGGCCCAGATGTTCGTCAGCGTGGCCTGCGGCGCCATCTCCGGCTTCCACGCCACCCAGTCCCCCATGGTGGCCCGGTGCATGACCTCTGAGAAGGAGGGCCGCACCATCTTCTACGGAGCCATGGTCACCGAGGGCGTCATCGCCCTGATTTGGGCCGCCGCCGGCGTCACCTTCTACGGCACCGTGGGTGCTCTGAACGACGCTTTGGCCATTGGTCAGTCCGTGGTGGTAGAGGAGATCTGCTCCACCATGATGGGCCCTGTGGGCGGCGTGCTGGCCCTGCTGGGCGTCATCGCCTGCCCCATCACCTCCGGCGACACCGCCTTCCGCTCCGCCCGCCTCACCATCGCCGACTGGTTCCACATCGACCAGGGCAGCGTCAAAAACCGTCTGATGCTCTCCATTCCTGTGCTGGGCGTTGGCGCCCTCATCACCCAGTGGGGCGACTTCGCCACCCTGTGGAAGTACTTCTCCTGGTCCAACCAGACCCTGGCCATGATGGTCCTGTGGGCCGGCGCTGTGTATCTCCACCGCAACGGCTTCCCCCCGGTGGCCTGCTTCATGTGCGCTCTGCCCGCCACCTTCATGTCCGCTGTGTCCGTGACTTACTTCATCCAGGCTCCCGAGTGCCTGAATATGTCCACCGCCATCGCCTACCCCGTGGGCATCGTCGTGGCCCTGGTCTTCTTCGGGATCTTCCTGTTCCGGGAGTGGGTCGCCCGCAAGGGGGATGTAAAGACCTCCGCCGCCGCGTAAATTTCCCATCGAAAGCATAAAATCCGTCCGGCTCCCAAAAGGGCCGGACGGATTTTTCACATCTCTTTTCGGATCTGCCTTAACGCGTTTTTTTCCAGCCGGGACACCTGGGCCTGGGAAATGCCGATCTCGGCGGACACCTCCATCTGAGTCTTTCCCTGGAAAAAGCGCATGGAGAGGATCTTCCGCTCCCGGTCGGTGAGGCGGCCCACCGCCTCTTTCAGGGCGATGCGCTCCACCCAGGCCTCGTCGTTATTTTTGTTGTCCTTCACCTGATCCATCACACAGATGGTGTCCCCGCTGTCCGAGTACACCGGCTCATAGAGGGATACGGGCTCCAGAATGGCGTCCAGGGCAAAGACCACCTCCTCCCGCGGGATGTCCAGGATCTTGGCGATCTCCTCTACAGAGGGTTCCTTCTGGTGCTGGGCCATGTAGCGCTCCTTGGCCTGGAGCACCTTATAGGCGGTGTCCCGCATGGCCCGGGACACCCGCATGGTGCTGTTGTCCCGGAGATAGCGGCGGATCTCCCCCACGATCATGGGCACTCCGTAGGTGGAAAAGCGCACATTGAGGTCGGTGTTGAAGTTGTCGATGGCCTTGATGAGGCCGATGCAGCCCACCTGGAACAGGTCGTCGGCGTTCTCTCCCCGGTTGGTAAAGCGCTGGATCACCGACAGCACCAGGCGCAGGTTGCCGGCGATGAGCTCCTCCCGGGCCTGCTGGTCTCCCGCCTTGGCCCGGATAAGGAGGGCCTGGGTCTCATCGTTTTTCAAGACCTTCAGCTTGGATGTGTTCACCCCGCAGATCTCCACCTTATGCTGCATAAACGAAAACCTCCCGCCCGGCGATACTGTACTTCCAGTATCTCCCGGGCGGGCGCTTTCATACGGGGGCGGTCCCCGGTAAATTTTTTATCGTTTGACCCCGTTCGATGGATTTTTTGCCGCCGGTGTGGGGCGGCGTACATTTCTTTGTCCCTGTGTGCATTGTCAATTTTTAGGTTTTATGGTATAGTGGTCCCAACAGGCGGCGGCTTCGCCCGCCGTTCGGAACAAGGGGAGGTAACAGAGATGAAACAACTGCACAGACGCCTTGGGAGCGCGCTGGTCACCGGCGCCATGGTCCTGGGGCTTATGACCATGGGGGCCGGGGCCAAGGAGTCCCCTCTGGCGCCCTTTACCGATGTGGACCCCGGCGCCTGGTATGCCCAGGGGGTGGAATATGTCCTGGAGCAGGGGCTCATGTCCGGGGTGAGCGAAACTGCCTTTGATCCCCAGGGCACCCTTACCCGGGCAATGGGGGCCCAGCTGTTCTGGGCCATGGCCGGACGGATCCGGGTGGATCTGGTCACCTACGGAGACACGATCTGGGACACCTGGTACGCCCCGGCGGTGTCCTGGGTGAGCACCAGCGGTCTGATGAACGGCTACGCCGAGGGCCGCTTCGGTCCCGACCGGCCCATGTCCCGGGAACAGGTGGCCCTCACCCTCTACCGCTACGCCCAGATGTACCGGTATGATACCCGGCCCAAGGGGGACCTGACCGCCTTTGCCGACGGGGACGCCGTCTCCTCCTGGGCCCAGGAGGCCATGATCTGGGCGGTGGGAGCCGGGCTTTTCTCCGGCGGCGACGGAAACCGCCTTTTCCCCGGAGACACTGTTACCCGGTGTGAAATGGCACAGATTTTGATGAAATTCCAACAGCTGTATGAAGATTAAAACAACACCTCCGGGCTTTTAGGGCCCGGAGGTGTTGTTCAATCCTGCCGCTCAAAAAGGCGGCTGTCCAGATTTTCCTCATCCATCACCTGGATGCCCGCCTCCCGCAGGAGCCGGGCCGTCACCCCCCAGCCGGGGGTGAGGGTGTGGGTGAAGGTCCCGTCGTAAATTTCCCCGCTTCCGCAGGATGGGGAGCGGGCCTTCAGCACCGCCAGGGTACAGCCGTTCTCCCGGGCGATCTCCAGGGCTTTCTTCGCCCCCTCCAGATAGGCCGCCGTCACATCCTCCCCGTCCTCGTTCACCACCCTGCCGTCCCTCTGGAGCTCGGCGGGGGCCCGGGGCGTGTCCAGTCCTCCCAGCACCTCGGGGCAGACGGGGATCAGGTTGTGGCCCGAGCGGTGGAGCTCGATGACCTGCCGGTCCAGGCGGCTGCAGCCGTCGTAGCGGCAGGGCTCCCCCAGAAAGCAGTGGCTGATGAGTATGTTCATGGGTAACACCCTCTTTTTCAATTAGGAATCAGGAATTGTCCTGTTCCCTGGGGACAGCCCTTCTCAAAAAGCCCTCCCCCAGGGAGTTTTGCCGCCAAAGCGGCAACATAAATTTTGATCTGTCATTTCCCAGGGCGTGTACCTGGGAAATGACACCTTTTGTGCCGTCCCCCTTGAAAAAGGGATCGTATCACTTTTTCGAACAACCTCAAATGGCCCGCCGGGATGGCGGGCCATCTCCAATGACGCTTTAGTGGTTCAGGTAGTACTTCACCAGGGTCTGGAGCAGCTCGTCCCGGTCCACCTTGCGAATGAGGGCCCGGGCATTGTTGTGGTTGGTGATATAGGTGGGGTCCTCGGAGAGAATGTAGCCCACGATCTGATTGATGGGGTTATAGCCCTTCTCCTGAAGCGCCTGATACACCGTGGTCAGGATGGTCTTGATCTCCAGATCCCGCTGATCTCCCAGGCTGAATTTCCGGGTGAAATCCATATCCGCCATAAACAGCACCTCCCAACAAAAGAATTAAAACTTGGCTCTAGTCTACTCCAAAAGCACTGCGCTGTAAAGTCCTTCAAGGAAAATTTAATAGAAATGAAATAAAACCTTAAGGGCGCTTGTCGAAAAAGCCCTCCTGCAAGGAGTTCCGGCGCCCGAAGGCGACGGAATAAATTTTAATCCGTCATTTCCGGCGACATGTGCG
>CALWOR010000050.1 GCA_944383205.1 uncultured Oscillospiraceae bacterium
GCAGGGGATTGAAGGGAATTTCCGGTAGCATTTTGGTAGCCACGGTTAATATTTTATATTTTGTGTGGGCATGCTTTCCTCTAGTTCAGCATAGAGTAAGCCAAGGTGGTGTGTGTTATGTATTATGGCAAGCGTACCCTAGTCCTCACCTGCCTGGCCGCCATGTTGGCCGGCACCGTCCTCCACTTTGTCTATCAGTGGTTCCCCTGTGCACTTACCGGGCTCTTTTCACCCATCAATGAAAGTCTGTGGGAGCACACCAAGCTCATTCTATGGCCTTACCTGGCCGCCGCCGTTCTTCTAAACCGCGGCCGTCCCGGCGGCATCTACCCCTGGCTCCTGACCCTTCCCGTACTGTACATCATTTTACTGGGTGCGGGCTATCTCTACCACATCCCTCTGAATGGTGAGGCCATGTGGGTGGACATCGCAATTTTTATCGGAGTCATGGTCCTGGGGTTCTGGCTGCCCACCCTGTCTTCCCAGCCCTTCTCCCTTCTCAAAAAGATTCTGTCCCTGCTGGCATGTCTGGCGCTGGTTTTGATGACCGCTCTTTTTACCCTGTATCCTCCGGATCTCATCCTATTTGCGGATCTCTCCGCAGCGGGGGCCTGGCTTCCTCTCCCCTGTTAAATTTCTTCTGCCACTAGTCAGCGCTCCTTCTCATCTGCTATAATGAGAACAAAGCAGATGGGAGGGAGCGCTTTGGTCTTATACGGCACCGACAATCTGGAGCAGCGCAGTCAGGCCTATGACCTGTTGGCCATTGCCGCGAAGGAACATTGGGGATTCTCCTCCCTTCCCACCCTGGTCCGCTCCCCCACTGGAAAGCCAGCCTTTGCCTCCTTCCCGGGGAGGGAATTCAACCTCAGCCACAGCGGAACACTGGCTCTGTGCGCTTTGGATGGCAGTCCGGTGGGGGTAGACATCCAGACGGTCAAATCCTGGCGTCCCTCTCTCCCACATCGTGTCTGTTCCCAAGCAGAAGTGGACTGGCTGGACAGCCAAACGGACTTCTGGCGGAGCTTTACCGCCCTTTGGGCACTGAAGGAGAGCCGGGTAAAGCAGAGCGGTCTTGGACTCCGCGAGGCAATTTCCGCCATTTCCGTTCCTCTCCCCCGGCATGGGCAGGGACTGTATGCCCATGAAGGGCTGTGGTTTCGCCTCTACTTCGGCCCGGGCTGGGTGGGCGCCGTGTGTGCCCTGTCCATCCCCCCCGCCAGGATCCGCTGGCGCCCCCTCCCACCTACCCTTTCTCCATCGCGAAAGGAGGCTGCAGATCATGCCTTTTGACCCCAGCATTCTCTTCTTTCTCACCGAAATCGCAGGGACCGTCGCCTTCTCCATCTCTGGGGCTATGCTGGCCATAGAGCGAAACCTCGACCTGTTCGGTGTGGTCTTTCTGGGAGTCGTTACAGCCATCGGCGGCGGCATCATTCGGGATCTTCTTCTTGGACAGGTCCCACCTCAGGCCTTCCTCAATTACATCTATCTGTTGACAGCGGCACTTACCGCTTTAATCGTCTTTGTAATCTCGCTGCTCCGCTCCCGGCAGGGCAAGCCCATTCAGTTTCTAAACGACACCCTGCTCAACATTTTTGATGCAGCGGGGCTGGGCATTTTTTCTGTTATCGGGGTTCAGAACACCATCAACGCCGGTTTCGGAGACAACGCCTTTTTCTGCGTCTTTCTGGGTCTTACCACTGGCGTTGGGGGCGGGATGCTTCGGGATGTACTCAGCCGCTCCACCCCTGCCGTCCTGCGTAAGCATATCTACGCCCTAGCTTCTCTGGCTGGCTCCCTATCTTACTATTTCCTGCATATCTATGCTCCTTCCGTCTCCATTGCCCTGAGCACCCTCCTGGTTGTGGTCCTGCGGGTCCTGGCCAGCCACTACCACTGGACTCTTCCACGCATTTCCTTTCAGAAAAATCCCCCACCCTTTTGAATTTTACATTTCTTAATAGTCGAAAAGAGCTTCCTCGGGCGGGGAAGCTCTTTTATTTCTGCCGGTATCGGTCCAACCAGCACTCTATCCGACTCAAATCCTCTTTGGTATCCACATCCCACAACTCCGCCTCATCTTCCGCCTGGACCAGTCGAATTTCCGGCTCCAGGCCCTTCAGCGCAGACATTCCCCCCCGCTCTCCCGTAAGCTTCTCAAGGGCAGAAAAGCAGCATTGTGGAAACAGGACCGGACTGCAGGGGGTCTTGCCCCATGCTAGGCGGACCACCGCCCTGGGATGAGCCATAAATTCTTCCACCATCCGCTCCATGCTGGCACGGGCACAGAGGGGCTGGTCCCCCATCACAAACAGGCAGCCCTCCAGCCCTGTCATGGCCCGGATACCCAGGCGGATGCTCTCACTCTGGGTGCCTCCGGAGTATCGGAGGCACTGGAGCTGCCGCTCCCTGCACAACTGCTCCACTCCTTCTGAGGCGGCCACCACGGCGATCCTCTCAAACCGCTCCCGCGGCAGGCTGTCCAGCACACGGGCCAGCACTGCCCTGCCTTTCAGAGGGTTCAGCAGCTTATTTTCCCCAAATCTGCTGCTCCGGCCTGCAGCCAGCACCACACATCCCAGGTTCATGGTCCCCTCACCTCGTCCAGATCCAGCACAAAGCAGTCCTTCCGCCCGCGCAGGCGGTTTAAAAAGGGCAGGTCTGCCTTGCGCAGTGCAGCCAGCACCCGTTTTTGCTCAAAAATCTTCCACAAGGCGGCCTGATAGGCGGAGCTGGACTCCTCCAGAAAGCCGATCTCGTCCACCACCGCCCACTCTCCCGTGGTCTCAAGCACCTGCCGGACCAGCTCCACCCCCCTGGTATCCAGCACGCCGGGCACCGGCTCCATCTTCCCCCGCTCCCGGTGTCCAATGACACACCGGCCCTGGCCGGCACGCTCCTCCAAAATCACCTGGAAAGGAAATCCGTCTTCTCCCCGTTCCACAGTACTGCGAAGCCCCGGCAGTCCTCTGTCCGCCATCAGAGCCTCAATGAGAGTGGTTTTCCCCCGGCTCTTTCCCCCGGTAATCAGAAGATGCCGCCGGGAGGAACCCAGAAAAACACTCCTGGTATAGCTGCTCAACCATGTGATCAAGGGATATTCGGTATGCTCCATAGCGTCTCAAAAGCTCCTTTCCCCGGGCGGTAAGGGTGCTGCCTCCGCCTCCTTTTCCTCCCACGCTTCGCTCCAGCAGGGGAAAGCCCAGACCGGCTTCGGCATTTTTGATCATCCGAAACGCCTTGGTGTAGGCCATGCCCATACTCTGAGCCGAGGCCCGCAGGCTGTGCAGCTCCTCTACCCCCATCAGGAGGCGGTAGGGTCCCTCGCCAAAAAAGCGCTCCCCTTGATCAGTTTGAAAACTGACTGTCAGTCTGAGCTTCATGTCCCATCCCCTCCGATCATCAGATAGCGGTCTTTGTATGGCAGAACCTCCACCGGGCCATACACCTCTGACAGCGCCTCCTCCAGCTCCCCCCGGCTGAGCCGGTCCGGGCGCAGGTCGGAAACCAGTGCTCCCTCCTTCATCAGCAGCAGCCGGTGAGCGTGGGCCAGAGCGGCGTTTACATCGTGGCTGCACAGCAGCACCGCCCGCTCCCCTTCGGCCAGGTACTCCTTCATAAGGCGGAAGATCTGTCCCCGGTTGGACAGGTCCAGCGCGCTGTCCGGCTCATCCAGTACCAGCAGCTCCGGACCGCACACCAAGGTCCTGGCAAAAAGGCACAGTTGCTTTTGCCCCTGGCTTAGGCTTTGAAAGGGTTCTCCGGCCAGATGGGCAATCCCCATCCACTTCAGGATCTCCATAGCCCGGCGGCGGTGCCCGGCCCCCGGAGATTCCAGTAAACCCAGCACCGGATAAAAGCCCATAAGCACCACATCCAGCACCTCCAGAGACAGGGCCATCCGCCCCCCCTGGGACAGATACCCCATATGCCCGGCCCGCTCCCGCCGGCCGGCCTCCCGGCCCAGCAGGCGGACCGTCCCGCTGCCAGGAAGGAGACCGCACACCCGCCGCAGCAGGGTTGTCTTTCCAGAGCCATTGCTCCCCAGCAGAGCGCACAGCTCCCCCGCTTTCAGGGCAAAGCTGACCTTATGGATTACATCTCCCCGGCCATAGCCGGCACACAAGTCCTCCGCCCGCAAAATCTCCCTCACAGCGCCCGCCCCCTTTTGCACATGAGCCAGAATAAAAAGGGGGCTCCCAGCAGGGAGGTCACAATGCTGATGGGCACCTCGCTGCCTCCAATGCTTCGGGCCAGCACATCGGCCAGAAGCAGCAAAATACTCCCGCACAGCCCGGACAGGACCGTGGTGGAAAAGCGGCTACTCCCGGTGAGCAGCCGGGCAATGTGGGGTGCCAGCAGTCCCACAAAGGAGATGAGACCCGTGACACTGATCACCGCGCCGGTCACCAGGGTGGCCAGGAGCAGGATGCCTGTGCGCATGGCTCCCACCGGTACCCCCAGCATTTTGGCTTCCTCCTCATCCAGAGCCAGCATCATAATCTGCCGGCGCAGAAGCACAAGTCCCGCCAGTCCTGCCAGGACCCAGGGGGCCGCCCCCAGAAATTTTGATGCGGTCATATCGGCAAAGCTGCCCATGATCCAGAACTCGATGGAGGCCAGCTCCTTCTCCGGGTCGGCGGCGGTTTTCATCAGCATCAGAACCGACTGGGCCAGGGCGTTGACTACAATACCTGAAAGCACCAGATTGGCGATCCCCCGGTCCCGGGTCACAGCGGACAGGGCCAGGGCGGCCAGCACCGCCAGAAAACCTCCCCCGAAAGCCCACAGAGTGGTCACCACCCCGCCGCCCCCGAAAAGCAGGATGCCGGCGGCCGCCCCCGCCGAGGCCCCCGAGGCCACCCCAATGATGTCCGGGGCGGCCAGGGGGTTGCGGAAGATCATCTGGTAGACGCTCCCCGCCACCCCCAGGGCAAAGCCGGCCAGCGCCACCATACAGGTGCGAGCCAGTCGCAGGGTCACAAATATATGGGCCATATAAGGGTCGCTCCACAGCCCTTCCCAGGTGATGGGGTAGCGCCCCACCGTCAGGGACAGGAAGACCGCTCCCGCCAGCAGGGCCAGGGCGGCGGGGAAGCACACCTCTGCCCGCTTTCCCAGTTTCATTTTACCTCTTACCAGCTCAAAAGCTGAGTGTCGATATCAATGGCGTAGAACTGCTGATAAAAGGCCGCAGCGTCGGCCTGGAACTGCTCAAAGGCGTACTGCTCCCCGTGGAGGACGCTGGCCACCCAACGGCTGCCCACCAGGGCGCTGGGCACAGGGGAGTCCCAGGACTCAAAGACGGAGGGCATGGCGTATACCCGGCCATTCTGTACCGCCTCCAGCTGCTGAAGCTGGGGATCTGCCATCAGCTCTTCCTTGGTGTAGTCGGCATCAGAGGCCAGGATGATGACCTCAGGGTTCCAAGCCAGGAGCTGCTCATAGGAAATTTCAGCCCAGTAGGTGTCCTCCAGCTGGGCTGCCACATTCTCGCCCCCGCCCAGTTCCAGAAGGGTGTTCTGGTACATGGCGGAGCCGGCGGTGCTCAGGTAGCTGCTGTTGCCCGCCAGGTAGACGGCAGGCTTTTCCACATCGGCCAGGATTCCGGCCAGCTCCTCCTCCGTCTGCTGGTTATAGTCCAGCAGCTCCTGGGCCTTCATGGAGGCCCCTGCGGCAGTACCCAGCAGCTCAATGGTCTCATTGAGTTCCTCAAGGCTCTCCGGGTTGACGGTGATCGCAGTGAGCCCCAGCTCCTCCAGGGCGGGAACCGTGCCCTTCAGCTTCAGGGGCAGGATCACCAGATCAGGGTGGAGGGCGGCGCAGCCCTCCAGATCAAACTCCTTAGCCGTACCCACTGAGGGCAGCTCCAGCAGCTCGGGAGCAGCCAGGGAGTAAATGGGACGGGTGTCCGCCTTGGCCTCGATGCCCACCAGCCTGTCCTCCAGGCCCAGAGCGATGAGCATGGAGGTAGTGATATAGTATCCGCTGACCAGGGTCTGGGGCTCCTCCTCAATGGTCACCTCCCTTCCGGCGGCGTCGGTCACTGTAACAGGAAAGGCCGCCTGGCTCTCGGTACTGCCATCCCCCTGAGAGGCGGACACGCTGGAGCCGGACGAGGCGGCGCTCCCACCGGAAACAGCCCCGGGATTGGAACATGCCGCCAGGGAGAGGGCCATGGCGCCGGCCAGGATCAGGGACAAAAGTCTCTTTTTCATAAAAATTCCTCCAATATCGTTATACTTATAAAAGCATAACGAAGGTATCATAAAAGCCGCGCCCTGTCAAGAAAGGGCGCGGCCTTGCATGTCTTATTCCTCTAAACCTGCCAGGGCCACATCCTCCGGCCGGATAGGCAGGGTGCGGAACATATGTCCGGTGGCCGCCCGAATCGCCTCGGCAATGGCGGGGCTGGGGGTATTGATGACCAGCTCTCCGATGGACTTGGCGCCAAAGGGCCCGGTAGGCTCATAGCTGGGGACAAACTCCACCCGGATTTTCCCCGCCTCCAGGCGGGTGGGGATACGGTACTGAAGTAAAGAGTCATTGAGCATGCGCCCCTTGTCATTATACTGGATATTTTCCAGCAGAGCCATGCCGATCCCCTGTACGATCCCTCCCTCGGTCTGGACCCGGGCCAGATTGGTATTGATAACGGTGCCGCAGTCCACCACACCTACATAGTCTACCACCCGCACAAGTCCTGTCTCCGGGTCGATGTCCACCTCTGCCATGCCCACCATAAAGGGGGGCGGGGAGATGGGGGATGAGTTGGACTGGGTGGCGGAAAGCTGTCTGCTTCCCCCCGCATAGCTGGCCCAGCCAATCTCAGAGCGTGTCATCACCTTGTCGGTACCGGGCAGAAAGACCTTCTCCCCGTCAAACTGGGCCGCCTGGGGGTCCACCCCCAGCAGTCGGGCACCTTCGATGCGGATCTTGTCCCGGAGCTCGGCACAGGCCTTCACCACCGCGCCGCCGGTTACATAGGTGGTGGCGGAGGCGTAGGAGCCGGTGTCATAAGGGGACTGGTCAGTGTCCACGCCACGCACGGAGATGTCGTCCACACTGCAATCGAGACAGTCTGCGGCCATCTGGGCCAGAATGGTATCGCAGCCGGTACCCATGTCAGTACATCCCACCAGCATGGTGTAGAAGCCCCCGTCATTGAGGCGGATCTCCACACTGCCGATGTCCACGCCGGAGATACCGCTGCCCTGCATAGCCATGGCCACTCCCCGGCCCCGGAGATGTCCGTTTGGCAGCGTCCAGTGGGTTGGGCCCTTGTCCCAACCCATCATTTCTTTGGCCCGCTCCATGCACTTGTCCAAGGTGCAGCTGTTGCAGGGCTCCCCGTAGTAGGCGGGCATCACCTGACCTTGGCGGACCATGTTCTTTTCCCGAATCACGCAGGGGTCCATTCCAAGCCGGGCCGCCATCTCATTGACAGCGGATTCCACAGCAAAAATGCCCTGGGTGGCCCCGTAGCCCCGGTAGGCTCCCGCTCCCATGGTATTGGTATATACCACATCGCAGACAAAACGGCTGGCACGAAGGCTCCCATAGAGTGCCAGGGACTTATGGCCCACCAACCCGATGGTAGTGGGGCCATGGTCCCCGTAGGCTCCGGCATTGGAGAGGGCGTAGAGGTCGATGCACCGGATGGACCCGTCCCGGTCGGCACCGATTCGCACCTTCATCTGCATCTGATGCCGGGGGGAGCCGTTGGCCATGGACTCCTGACGGGTATAGCAGAGATAGGCGGGGCGGCCGGTAAGCTTGGTGACAATGGCGGGGAACATCTCGCTGACCGCGCTCTGCTTGGCCCCAAAGCCCCCGCCGATTCTGGGCTTCACCACCCGGATCTGGGACTTGGGGATCTCCAGGGCGTTGGACAAGATCCGCCGCACATGGAAGGGAACCTGAGTGGAACTGACCACATTGAGCCGGCCGTACTCATCCAGGTAGGTATAGGTGCAGAAGGGCTCCATCATTGTCTGGTTGTTGGCCACGGTGTTGTAGGTGCGCTCCAGCACCACCTCACACCGTGCAAGCTCTTCCTCCACATCTCCCACTTCAAAGCTGTCGGTGGACACCAGATTTCGTTTCGCGTCAGTGCCCACCTCGCACAGAGACCGGAAGTTGTCCTCCGGGTGGACCAGGATGGGGTTGTCCAGTGCCTTGGTAAAGTCCAGCAGGGGCTCCAGCACCTCATACTCCACCTTGATCAGCCGCATTGCCCGCTGGGCGATCTCCTCGGTCTCAGCGGCCACAATGGCCACCGGATCCCCGGCGCAGCGCAGGTGTCGGTCTAAAATCAGCCGGTCATAGGGGCTGGGCTCGGGCCAGGTCTGGCCGGCGGTGGTAAAACGGCTCTGGGGCATATCCTCCCAGGTAAAGACCGCCGCCACCCCCGGTACCATTTTGGCCCGACTGGCATCAATGGATATAATATTGGCCCTGGCGTGGGGAGAGCGCAGCAATTTGATCCGCAGGGCGTTAGGGGGCACCAGGTCCCCGGTGTATACCGGCTTGCCGGTGACCAGGCTCATGGCGTCTTTTTTCCGCACGCCGGTGGAAACCGTTTTCACGCCTGCTCCCCTCCCTTTTTCGCCAAATACTTGCGGATGGCCCGCAGCTGCCCCTGATAGCCGGAGCAGCGGCACAGGTTGCCCGCCAGATAGTGCTGGATCTCCTCCTCTGTGGGAGTTTTCAGCTCTCTTGCCATGGCCAGCACATTCATCATAAAGCCCGGTGCGCAGAAGCCGCACTGCTCCGCCCCCTCGTCGGCTAAAAAGGCGCCCAACTCAGCGGCCTCCGCCTGAAGGCCCTCCAGGGTGGTGACCTCCCGGCCATCCGCCCGGGGGGCAGGTACCGAGCAGGAGAGCACGGGCTTTCCATCCAGCCACACGGTGCAAAGTCCGCAGCCGCTGGTCTCGCAGCCGCACTTCACCGACAGGCAGCCCACCTTTCGCAGACAGTGGAGCAGGGTCTCGTCGGGCTCCACCTCATCGGTGCGGCGTGCCCCATTCAGCGTCCATTTGATGGTCATCCTCCGGTCACCTCCAGCTCCGCCTTGCAGCGCTTCAGCAGCACACCCGCCAGATGCCGGCGGTACCGGGCGCTTCCACGCATATTGTCTCCGTATTCCAGGGCCAGGACCTTCTCCACCAGCCGGTCCCAGCCTCTGTCCTCCACCACCCGGGGGCCGCCCGGACGAGCGCCCACCACGGCCCGGTATGTTCCCTCATGCCTGGATAGCGCACAGGTTAGCACAGGCAGGTCGGTCTCGCTGTTCCGGGCTGTCTCATAGGCCACGGGGCGGCCATCCTTTTTTATATAGACCCAAGCCAGCACATCCCGGTCCCGGGGCATTTTTACAAAATCCTCCAGGCTCATCCGCCCCGCTCCCGCCAGCTCCACCTGGCAGTCCAGGGCAAGCAGGGCGGTCACAATGTCGGAAAAGCCGAACCGGGACCAGACACTTCCCCCCAGAGTGGCGCAGTTGCGAAACTGCACCCCTACAATGTGCTCTGTACACTTCCGGAACAGTCCAGCAAAGCACTTGTCCAGCATGAAGTTGGTCTCCAGCTGCCGCAGGGTGACCATGGCCCCCAGAGCTGCCTGCTCCCCCCGGTCCTGAATCTGATCCAGCTCCAGTGCGGACAGATCGATAAGGGTGTCATACATCCGCTCCCCCATGCGCATCCAGCACCCTCCGCCAACAATGGCGTTGGCACGCCGCTGGTTCAGCTCATAGGCCTGGGCCAGGGATTCCGCTTTTATGTAATTACGCGCGGTATACATGATATAATCCGCTCCTCTTTGTATTATAAATCCCGGCGTTTTCCTTACCAGGCCGCCACCGTTCCGTCACATCTCGGCTCTGTAGCCCCCATGAGCAGACCGTTGTCCGTCCTCCAGATGATCTCTCCCCGGCCCATATTGATAGAGTCAGAAATGACCTCCACCTCATGGCCCATCTCCCGAAGCTCCCGGGCGATGTGGCCGGGGACGCTCTCCTCCAGCTGGATCTTCTTCCCGCCGATCCACTGAACTCTGGGAGCATCCAGGCAATCCTGGGGATTCATATGGTAGTCGATGGTGTTTACTCCCACCAGCACATGACCCTGGGGCTGCATGAAGGCCCCCATCACCCCGAAGGGGCCCACCGCCTCCCCGTCCTTCAGCAGAAAGCCGGGGATGATGGTGTGGTAGGACCGCTTGCCCCCGGCCAGGCAGTTGTCGCTGTCCTCGTCCAGGGAGAAGTTGGCCCCCCGGTTTTGCAGGGAGATGCCCGTCCCGGGGACGGCCACCCCCGCGCCGAAGGTGGTGTAGTTGCTCTGGATGAAGGAGACCATGTTCCCCTGGGGGTCGGCGGTGCACAGGTAGATGGTGCCCCCGCAGGAGGGGTCCCCCGCCTCAGGCTCCAGCGCCTGATTGCTGATCAGGGCCCGTCTCCGGGCGGCGTATTCCTCGCTGAGCAGGTCGGCCACCCGGGTCCTCATGTACCGGGGGTCGGCCACATAGGTCCTGGTGTCGGCATAGGCCAGCTTGATGGCCTCGGCGATGAGGTGATAG
>CALWOR010000051.1 GCA_944383205.1 uncultured Oscillospiraceae bacterium
CATTGCCGACATCGCTGTGGCCCTCAACGCCGGCCAGATCAAGACCGGCGCTCCCAGCCGTACCGACCGTGTGGCCAAGTACAACCAGCTCCTGCGCATCGAGGAGGAGCTGGGCGACATCGCCGAGTACCCCGGGATGAAGGCTTTCTTCAACCTGAAGTAAGATTTGAGCTCTCGCAGCAAAGCCGCCCCAATGGGGCGGCTTTGTTTTTGTATTCCCGTTTTTATGGCAAATCTGCCTGGGTCAGCAGGGAAAAACGGTTCTTTCGGGTGGTAAGCAGTCCCTCACGGCGCAATTTGCTCAGCTCGTTGGACAGAGCGCTGCGGTCCACCCCCAGGTAGTCCGCCAGCTGCTGACGGTCAAAGGGAATGGAAAAAGTGAGGCTTCCTTGAAGCACAGCTTGGTCAGAGAGATAGGACAGCAGCCGACCTCGAATGGTTTTGGAGGAGGTATAAAAGATCCGGCGGGACAGAGCCAGATTTTTCTCCGCAGTGATGCGCAGCAGGTTGGTTAAAATCAGGTCTCTGCTGGGGCAGCTGTGTGTCAGAAGGGCAGCGGCGTTCAGGCTGAGCAGCACCGTCTCCTGAGAAGCCACCGCGCTGACCATCATAGACTGTTGGGGGAGGCAGGCGTAGGTCTCCGCAAATACTTCTCCGGCAGCCACATGGCCCAGAATGGTTCGGTTGCCCCAGGCATCGTGATGTTCCACTGTAACGCCTCCGGACAGCACGAGATAGAAGCGGGCGGTGTCTTCCCCGGCCCGGAGGATTCCTTCCCCTCTGGGAAAACGGCGTTGTGTTGCTTCCATGGCGGCCAGGAGAGATTCCAGTTCTTCTGGTGCGGCGCCCAGAAACAGTGGAGTGCGGAGCAAAAATTGGATATCCATAGATCCTCCATTTGTTGTTAAAACAACATACTTATTTGCCCTATCCTACTATACTGAGGACACAAAGTCAAGAAACGGAGGAACCGATATGATTCGTAGGATCATTCACATCGACCAGGAGCGCTGCAACGGCTGCGGACTGTGTGCCCGGGCCTGCCACGAAGGGGCCATTGGTATGGTGGATGGAAAGGCCAAACTGCTGCGGGACGACTACTGTGACGGTCTGGGAGACTGTCTGCCCACCTGTCCCACCGGAGCGATTACCTTTGTGGAACGGGAGGCGGCCGCCTATGACGAGGCCGCTGTCCAGGCCCGGAAGAAAGAATTGGAGCAGCCTCTGGCCTGCGGCTGTCCGGGCAGCCAGTCCCGTACCATCTGCCGGGAGGAGCAGGAACGGCACGCGGCGCCCTCCGCTGTGGCCTCCCAGCTGCGGCAGTGGCCGGTGCAGATCAAGCTGGCCCCCGTGCATGCCCCCTATTTTCAGGGCGCAAAGCTGTTGGTGGCGGCGGATTGCGGCGCATATGCCTATGGAAACTTCCATAACGAATTTATGGGGGGCAAGGTGACCCTAATTGGCTGCCCCAAGCTGGATGGGGTGGATTACAGTGAGAAGCTGACGGAGATCCTCCGGGAGAATGATATTAAGAGCGTCACGGTGGTCCGTATGGAGGTGCCCTGCTGCGGCGGGCTGGAGCATGCCGTGATCACCGCCCTGAAGCATAGCGGAAAGATGATTCCCTGGCAGGTGGTCACTCTATCTACCGACGGGCATATTCTGGAGCAATAAAAAAACAGGCATACCGTCTGAGCGGTATGCCTCTGTGTTTTGAAAATCAGGCTTCCGACTTGCTCTCCTGAGCGCAGGGGACCAGCTTTTCCACCAGCGCCCACTCCACCCGCCTGTCGCACAGCTCCTCCACCTGGATGTGAAGGCCGAGGGCGTCAACTGCGGGACGGCTACCGTCCTCGGGGATGACGGGCAGCTGGGCAAAAATCAGGCCGCCCAGGGTGTCATAGTCCCGGTTCTCCTCCTGGGGCAGCTCGAAGCCGATGGTCTCGGCCAGCTCCTCCAGATCGGCGGAGCCTGACACCCGCCAGCGGTTTTCATCCAGATGGATGATCTCCTGTTCCTCCTGGGGGTCGAACTCGTCGTAGATGTTGCCCACCAGTTCCTCCAGCAGGTCCTCCAGAGTGACCAGGCCGCTGGTTCCGCCGTACTCGTCCACCACCAGAGCCATGTGGATCTTTTTGCCCTGCATATCCCGGAAGAGCACATCGGCTTGTACGGTCTCCGGCACAAAATAGGCCGGACGCAGCAGCTCTTTCATGGGCTTGGGGTCGGGCAGGTGGAAATTGAGCAGATACTCCCGGGTGGACAGAACGCCTAAAATGTCGTCCACATCGTCCCCGTACACCGGGAACCGGGACAGACCGGACTGGCGGATGGTGTCCAAGATGGTATCCGGGTCCTCCTCCAGAGAGAGGGTGACCATGTCGGTGCGATGGATCATCACATCCCGGGCGGTCATGTTGTCAAACTCAAAGACATTTTCAATGAACTCTTTTTCATTGCTCTGAATGGCGCCGGACTCCTCGCCCTCTTCCACCATGGCCATGATGTTATCCTCGGATACCTGGTCGCCCCGGCGGAGCAGCTTCATAACCGGCCGGCGCAGCAGCACTACATTGATACAGGCACTGAGCGCGAATAATACGGGCCATATTTGGTCCCCTGACACGGAAATTCCCCCTTGATGAAACAAAAATCATACTGGTACGATTGCAATCATACCACACAAGCGGAAAAGGTGCAAGTGGGGATGATATTTTCTGACAGAAAGCGCAATATTTACTGCGGATCTGCCGCAGATATGTTATAATTTAAAAAAGTCAGGGGCTGGCGGGCCCCACGGGGGAGGGAGAGAAGCATCATGGACATCTCTGAGCGGATCCGGGGACACATGGGAGAGGGGCTTACCTTTTTAAAGTGGGTCCTCTACTCCTGCGCCATGGGAGCGCTGGTGGGGCTGGTGGCGGTGGCATTCCACTATGGCATCGGCTGGGCCACCCAGCTGCGGGAGCAGAACCCCAGGATCTGTGTGCTGCTGCCGGCGGTGGGCGTGGGCATTGTGCTGATGTACCGTATCTGCGGTATGGAGAAGGACCGGGGGACCAACCTGGTGCTGATGGCTGTGCGGGAGGCGGAGCCCCTGAAGCTGCGCACCGCCCCGCTGATCTTTCTCTCCACCATTCTCACCCATCTGGCGGGGGGGTCTGCCGGAAGAGAGGGGGCAGCTCTGCAGCTGGGGGGCTCCATGGCGGCCTTTATCGGGAAAAAGATCGGACTGGACGCCAAGGACGGGCGGATGATGGTCATGTGCGGGATGGCGGGGGCCTTCTCCGCCCTCTTCGGTACCCCCCTCACCGCCGCGGTTTTTGCCATGGAGGTGGTCAGCGTTGGGATCATGTACTATGCGGCCATTGTCCCCTGCCTGGTGTCCGCCTCGGTAGGGCTGCTGGTGGCTCAGGGGTTTGGCCTGCACCTGGAGGGAGGCTATCAGGTGGGGGAGTGCGCTGTGCTGGCGCCCGACTCCATGCTCCGGGTGGCGGTGCTGGGTATCCTGTGTGCCCTGGTGTCCATCTTGTTCTGCCGGGTCATGCACGCTGCTCCCAAGCTCTATGCCAGGTTTTTCCCCGGCACGCTGCTGCGGGTGACGGTGGGGGGACTGCTGGTGCTGGTCCTTACCGTTCTGGTGGGGGACCAGACCTACAACGGCGCGGGGGAGGCGGTGATGCACCGGATGATCGGGGGAGAGACCATCCCGGAGGCCTTTTTGCTGAAGATCCTTTTTACCGCTCTCACTCTGGGGGCGGGGTTCCGGGGAGGAGAGATCGTGCCGGTGCTCTTTACCGGCTGCGCCTTCGGTACCCTGGCAGGGCCCATGCTGGGTCTGCCCCATGGTTTTTCCGGGGCGCTGGGTATGGCGGCGGTATTCTGTGGGGCGACCAACTGCCCCATGAGCTCCATCCTCCTGTCCTATGAGCTCTTCGGCGGGGAGGGCCTGCCCCTGTACGCCCTGTGCGTGGGAGTGTCCTATATGCTCTCCGGGTACTATGGTCTCTATGGGGAGCAGAAGATCGTCTATTCCAAGTTCAAGACAGAATGGATCGACCGAAAGGCCGATTGAGACGGAGAAACTGCCCCGCTTTTCAAATCGTATCCCGAAAGGGAAAAATGGTTTGCTTTCTTATCCGCCCCGGCCCGGACACTTTCCTGATTCCGTTGTAAAATGGGAGCTTTGCGGCTATAATTGCCGGCGTAACAAGGAAAAATGAGCCGCTTGACGGCACTGCGACAATAAGAAAGGGGTATTTCATTATGCGTCCTGAACTGATCAGTCAGCCCATTACCGGTATTTGTTCCTTTGGCCGCTATCCCATCTGCCTGGACCTGGACGAGCTGAAAGCCGATTTCGGCGTGCTGGGCGTCCCCTTTGACATGGGGGTGGGCTTCCTCAGCGGCGCCCGGATGGGCCCCCGCCGAATCCGTGAGGCCTCCACCCAGTATGGCCGGGGCGAGGTAGGTTACTACGACTATGAGGCCGACGAGCAGATGCTGTGTGCCCCCATTACCATCGCCGACTGCGGCGACGCCGATGTGCTCCAGGGGGACCGGGATTATTCCTTTATGTGCATTGAGCGGGCGGTCCGCCGGATCATCAAGGCGGGCTCGATTCCAGTCGTCATGGGCGGCGACCACTCCATCAGCATTCCTGTGGGCCGGGCCCTGGAGGTGTACGGCAAGAAGATCTGCGTCATCCAGTTTGATGCCCACCTGGACTGGACCAGCCATGTGGGACCGCTGGTTCAGGGCAACGGAAGCCCCATGCGCCGGATGTCTGAGATGGACCACATCGGCGAGATGGTGCAGATCGGTCTGCGGGGTATGGGCAGCGGAAAGAAGTCCGACTATGACGACGCCCGTGCCTACGGCAGCCGCCTGATCTCCGCCCGTGAGCTTCACGAGAAGGGGGTACAATATGTCTTGGACCAGATCCCCGAGGCAGAGGCCTATTACATCACTTTCGACATTGACGGCTATGACATGACCCTGGCCCCCGGTGCGGCTTCTCCTCTGCCCGGCGGCATCACCTATGAGGAGAGCATGGACATGCTCAAAGCGATCTGCCAGACCGGAAAAGTGGTGGCGATGGATATGGTGGAGGTGGCTCCCGCCTTTGATCCCACCGGCTGTACCGAGCGCCTGGCTGCTCTCACCATGCTCCAGGTCATTGCCCATGCGGGCAAAAAGCTCCACGAGAACAAATAAGTATTCCAAACCAAGCGGCGCAGAAGAATCTGCGCCGCTTTTTGTTCCCTTGCAATCGGAAAAGGTTTTTACTATAATGAAGGGGAAATCTGTCAATAAGGAGAACGGACCATGACGAGCTTTTATCACTTCAATTTCAATGTGCTGGATCTGGAACGCAGCCTTGCCTTCTACAAGCAGGCTCTGAACTTGTCCCCGGTGCGGGAAAAGGAGGCGGAGGACGGCTCCTTCAAGCTGGTATTTTTGGGAGACGAGGCAGGCAGCCCCTTCCAGCTGGAACTGACCTGGCTCCGGGACCGCACCGAGCCCTATAATCTGGGGGAGTGTGAGTTCCACCTGGCCTTCCGCACCGACTGCTATGACCAGCTCTATGCCAAACACAAGGAGATGGGTTGCGTCTGCTTTGAGAACCCCGCCATGGGCATTTACTTTATCACCGATCCCGACGGCTACTGGATCGAGATCGTCCCGGAGAGAAGCTGATGGCCGGGAACCGGAATGGCGGCTGGACCGGATTTTTCCGGGTATTTGCCGTCTTGTGTGCCATACTGATGCTGCTGGCCCAGGAGGGACAGGACCTGGTGGCGGCCGGGTCGGGGGAGTGGCAGGTACTGAGCGTCTATGAGGGGGTGACCCGCTGGTCCATTCCCGCCCTGTTCATGCTGTGGGGCATGTTTGCCCTGGAGGGAGGAAAACCGCACTTGGCGGGGACCATGACGGGCCTGGCTCTGCCCGCCTTCTGCCAGCTGGTCTTTTGGGGGGCGGTGTACGCCCTGGCTGCACACCTTTTGGGAGGCGGTGCGCTCACTTTGGGCGGCTTCTGGTCCGCTCTGGTGTCTGCGGCAAAGGGTAACACCTATTTTCACCTGTGGGTGCTCTACCCGCTCATCGGTCTGTATCTGGTCCATCCGGTGCTTCACCGCTTTACTTCCTCCGCTGGGCGGGGGGAGGTGCGCTATTTTCTCCTGCTGTGTTTCCTGCTGGCCAGCCTGCTGCCCCTGTGGGCCCGCTTTGATCCGGACAATCTGGTTATCAGCCAGCTGGAGCGTCTGGACATTCATTTGGTGCTGGGATGGGCAGGGTGCTATGTAGCAGGATGGTACCTGCGCCACTATACCATCGGCCGGGTGCCGGAGTTTATTCTCTATGCCCTGGGCATCCTTGGCCTGGCCCTGACCCTCATGGGCCCCAGAATTTTTGGAGGAGACCGCTCCCTCTGGTACGGTTACACCACGCCCAATGTGGTGCTTACAGCCGTTGCCTTCTGCACTTTGTTCCGCTATGTGCTGGGGGTGAGTGAGGAGCGCTCCCGGAAGCGGGCGGTCTATGAAGTGGGGGCCTACGCCTTTGGAATCTACCTGGTCCATCAGCTGTGGGTGATGGTGTTCCGCTGGCTCGGGATCTCCATGCTGTCCCTGCCGGTGGTGTTGTCGGTTCCCCTGTTTGCACTGATCTTTTTCCTGCTGTCCCTGCCAGTGGCGTGGCTGATCAATTTGATTCCCGGCGTTGGAGCTCGTTTGACATAAAAATGGCCCTCCGCAAAGTGCGGAGGGCCATTTTTTGAGGAATCAGAGGATCATAGCGCCGATGAAGCCGGCAATGATCAGAGGAATGTTGTAGAATGCGAAGGTGGGCACGCAGGTGTCCCAGATGTGGTCGTGCTGGCCGTCGGCATTGAGACCGGCCGTGGGGCCCAGGGTACTGTCGGAGGCGGGGGAGCCGGCGTCGCCCAGGAAGGCTGCGCAGGCGATGATACAGGTGGTGGCGCCCACGCTGAGGCCGGCCTGCTGGCACATGGGGACATAGAGCAGGGCGATGATGGGGATGGTGCCGAAAGAGGTGCCGATGCCCATGGTGACGATCAGACCAATTAGAATTAGGACAATAACCAGGGCTGCACGGCTGTCGCCCAGAATAGACATGGCGGCATTAACCAGAGAGTCAACGGCGCCGGTGGCCTGGACCACGGTGGCAAAGCCGCCGGCGATGAGCATGATAAAGGAGACCATACCCATGATGGCGATACCTTCGGACATGTTTTTATTGGAGTCCTTCAGCTTGATGGCGCCGCCCAGCATCATGATGACCAGGCCGATGAGGGCGCCCAGAGGCATGCTGTCCCAGTAGAGCTGGCCGAAGAGAACGCCTGCGATGGCAATCAGGGAGACGATGTGGTCCTTATTCAGCTTCATGTCCACCTCAGCGGTCTCGTCTACACCTGCGATGGGCAGATCCTCGTAGTCGCGTGGCTTGCGGTAGAACCACCAGGAGGCTACCAGAGCAAAGAGCATGCCGATAAACAGAGGGATGGTGTGGGGCCAAACTTCCATCAGCTCGATGGGCATGCCGTTGGCGGTCATGTTGTCGGCGATGATGCCCTGGAAAATCAGACCATAACCGATGGGGAAGGTAATATACATAGCTACCAGACCGAACTCGGTAACACAGGCGGCCTGACGGCGGTCCATGCGCATTTTATTCATCATGGGAATAAGGGTGGGATACAGAATAGGAATATAGGCGATATGGACGGGGATAATGGTACCCGAAATACAGGCACAGATTACCATTGTTAGAAGAAGCATCCACTTGCGCCCGCCCACCAGAGCGGTGATCTTGCGGGACAGAATGGTGGCCAGACCGGTATTGGCCAGGGCGGCGGCAAAGCAGCCAAGTAACAGATAAGCAAGCGCATTGGTGCCGTTGCCGTTCAGACCTGTGATGATGGAACTCATGATTACATCAGGGGCCATATGGCCCAGGAAGCCAATGACAAAGGCGGATACCAGCAGGGAAATGATAACATTGACCTTGATGACACACAGAGCCAGCATGATGATTACGCCGATTGTCACCGGATTGGTAATGATTTCTAACACACGCACACTCTCCTTTTCTGATTATTTCGATTTCTTGTAATTCCAGGTAAGGTATGCTTGTAAGAGCACTGATTATATTTTACAGGCAGTCACCTCCGTCCTCTCGTGAGTGAAGAATAAAATTTGTTCGCTCCTTTCTTTTTTGTTTTTTGCACATGTAAAAAATACTTGAATGATAGGGAAATTATAGAGGAGAAATAACGAAAAAGTGTCGAAAGAGCGGGGGGATATATTTCGCTAAAATAGTAAAGTACAAGAAATCCTTAGGAAAAATCGGCAAAATTCTTAAGTATTAAAAAAATATCGATAAAAAAATAATTTTTGCGTTTTGATAGGATAATGGGAAGAAAGCAGAGAAACGCCAGAGATGATGAAGGCGAAATCGGGATTTTTGAAACATAGTACAGTCGACGGTTTATCGACAGGCTCAAGGTACATTATAGTTACGATGAAAATTACAGCGGCATAAACGAGACGACGATAATATGGAAACGGAGGAACATCATCATGGAAAAAGTAATTTACCTGGACGGCAGCAGTCTGACCATTGAGCAGGTGGTGGAGGTCTGCCGCCATGGGGCCAAGGTGGCCCTCACTGAAGAGGCCAAGAAAGCCATCCAGATCTCCCGGGACATTGTGGAGAAGAATGTGGCCGAGCACAAGGTGGTCTACGGTCTGAGCACCGGCTTTGGTAAGTTTGTCAATGTGGCCATCCCTGAGGAGGATCTGGACCAGCTCCAGTACAACCTCATCGTGTCCGATGCCTGCGGTGTGGGCGACCCCTTCAAGGAGGATGTTACCCGTGCCATCATGCTGCTGCGGGCCAATGCCCTGGCCAAGGGCTTCTCCGGCATCCGCCTGTCCACAGTGGAGACCCTGCTGGAAATGCTCAACAAGGGCGTCCACCCCGTCATCCCGGAGAAGGGCTCCGTGGGTTCCAGCGGCGACCTGTGCCCCCTGGCCCATATGGTTATGCCCATGATCGGCGAGGGCGAGGCCGTCTATCAGGGCAAGGTCATGCCAGGTAAGGAGGCCATGGAGGCCGCCGGCATCCCCGTGGTCCGCCTGAAGGCCAAAGAAGGGCTGGCCCTTATCAACGGTACCTGCGCCATGATGGGTGTGGCAAGTCTGGCAGTCTATGATGCCGGTATTATTATTAAAACTGCTGATATCTCTGGTGCTCTGACGGTAGATGCTCTGGAAGGAATCGTAGATCCCTACGATCCCCGTATCCAGCAGATTCGTCCCCACAGTGGTCAGATCGATGTGGCCGCCAACTTCCGCCGGCTGCTGGAGGGCAGCGGCCTGACCGTCCATCAGGGCGAGGTCCGGGTACAGGACGCCTATACCCTGCGCTGCCTGCCTCAGATCCACGGAGCCAGCCGCATGGCCTATGATTATGTCCGCAAAGTGATCGAGACCGAAATCAACTCCGTCACCGACAACCCCCTGATCTTCCCCGACAACGGCGATATCTTCTCCGGCGGTAATTTCCACGGTCAGCCTGTGGCTGTGGCCATGGACACCCTGGGCATTGCCATGGCCGAGTACGCCAATGTAGCCGAGCGCCGCATCGAGCGGCTGGTCAACCCTCAGCTCAGCGGTCTGCCCGGCTTCCTGACCCCTGTGGAGGGCATCAACGACGGCTTCATGGTGGCCCAGTACGCCGCCGCCGCCCTGGTGTCTGAGAACAAGGTGCTGGCCCACCCCGCCTGTGTGGACTCCATCCCCACCTCCGCCAACCAGGAGGACCATGTGAGCATGGGCACCATCGCTTCCCGAAAGGCCGCCACCATCATCAGCCATGTCCAGAGCGTGCTGGCCGTGGAGCTCATTTGCGCTGCCCAGGCCGCTGACTTTAAGGATAGCAGCAAACTGGGCAAGGGCACCAAGGCTGCCTATGACCTGGTGCGCAGCGAGGTGACCTTTATGGACAAGGACCGTGCTATCTATCTGGATATGAACAAGGTTGCCGCTCAGATCCGGGAGGGCAAGTATGTCCAGGCAGTGGAGCAGGCTGTGGGTGAGCTGAAGTAATCCTGAATATCTGTGCCAACGGCATATAAAATACGGGGGACCGCCATCAGGCGGTCCCCCGTATCTTTACATCGGGATGAGCTGTCAGGGCTTGCGATGGGTTATTGCTGCTCGGGATGATATTCCTTGCAGGTGCACTTTTTCCACTTCAGGCCGGAGCCGCAGGGGCAAGGATCGTTGCGGCCCACCTTGACGACCTTGCGCTGGGGCTGCTTTTTCAGGGTGCCATCGCCGGCACCGGACTCACCGGTGACCTTGGCAACCCGCTCCCGTTTGACTTCCTCGTTTTTGCGCAGACGGACCAGGAACAGCCGACGAAGAGTCTCCTCCTGAATGGCGGCCACCATCTGCTCGAACATCTCGTAGCCTTCCTTTTTGTAGGCCACCACGGGGTCGGTCTGGGCGTAGGAGCGAAGGCCGATGCCCTGGCGCAGG
>CALWOR010000052.1 GCA_944383205.1 uncultured Oscillospiraceae bacterium
CAGCCGTGGGCGATATTGGCGAAGGGACCGCCGTGGATAAAGGCGGGGGTGTGCTCCAGGGTCTGAACCAGGTTGGGCTTGATGGCATCCTTCAGAACGGCAGCCATAGCGCCCTCGGCCTTCAGATCGTGAGCGGTGATGGGCTTGCCGGAACGGCTGTAGCCGACCACCATCTTCGCCAGGCGCTGCTTCATGTCGGCCAAACCGGAGGACAGACACAGAACAGCCATAATCTCAGAGGCCACCACGATGTCGAAGCCGTCCTCACGGGGCACGCCGCTGGCCTTGCCGCCCAGGCCGCAGACAATGTGGCGCAGCTGACGGTCATTCATGTCCACAACGCGCTTCCAGGTGATCTGACGGGTGTCGATGTCCAGAGCGTTGCCCTGCTGAATGTGGTTGTCAATGAGAGCAGAGAGCAGGTTGTTGGCGATGCCGATGGCATTGAAGTCACCGGTGAAGTGCAGGTTGATGTCCTCCATGGGAACGACCTGAGCATAGCCGCCGCCGGCAGCGCCGCCCTTTACACCGAACACGGGACCCAGGGAGGGCTCACGCAGGCAGACGATGGTCTTCTTGCCCAGCTTGTTCAGAGCGTCAGCCAGACCCACGGAAGTGGTGGTCTTACCCTCGCCGGCAGGCGTGGGGCTGATGGCAGTCACCAGGACCAGCTTGGACTTGCGGGGCAGGTCCTTCAGGGCGTGGATATCCACCTTGGCCTTGTACTTTCCGTAATTCTCCAGCTGGTCCTCGGAAATACCGATGGACTTAGCAACCTCAACGATAGGCAGCATAGTGGACTGCTGGGCGATTTCGATGTCAGTCATGACGATGGCCTCCTTAACATTCATGTAAATTTTGTGGTCACCTAACGGGTTTTACGATGGTAGTATTATACATCATTTTTCTCTTTTCGTACAGGATTTTTGTTGCTCTTTTTGAAAAACCTGCTTTCTTTCCTTAAGTGAAAACCTGCCTTTACTTTACGAATTTTTCCTTCTTTCCGCCGTGGTTTTTCCCCTTTAATATAGGTAAATACAACAGCTTTTCTTCTTCTTTAAAGTAAAAAACTATTGAATTTAAATAGTCCGTTCAAAAATTTTGAAGTTTGATTTTTCATTTCGAACCCATTTTTGGCTTTAAAATATTATACTTTAATGGTTTTCCCTTTAAATATACCAAGTTATGGCCGAATTGTGTTGCTTTTTTCTTTTCTTCATGCTATAGTCACTTGGATTGAATTGATTTGAATTAAACCAGATCTCAGTTGGGTATTCATGCTATGGAAAGGACGAACCTAAATGGAACTGAGCTTCTCCCCCGCTGACATCGCCTCCCGCTACGCCGAGATCGGGGTGGGCAAGGCTACACGCTCCTCGGCACAGCTTGCCGTTCTGGGAATTTTGGCAGGCACCCTCATTGCTCTGGGCGGTGCAGCCACCAACACCGTGGTCTACGGCATCCAAGATACCTGGACCATCAAACTCATCTGCGGCCTTCTCTTCCCCTTTGGTCTTGGCATGGTAGTGATCATGGGCGCGGAGCTGTTCACAGGAAACTGCCTCATGGGGATTACGCTGCTGGAAAAGAAATGCAGTTTTCTTCAAATGATCCGCAGCTGGGTCGTCGTTTATCTGGCTAATTTTGCAGGTTCCCTGCTGGTGGCCGGCAGTTGTGCCTGGTTTGGACAAATGGATTTGGGCGGCGGACAGCTGGCTGTCTATACCATGAAGGTTGCCGCCGCCAAATGTACTCTCCCCTTCCAGAATGCCCTTGTCCTGGGCTTTTTCTGTAACCTGCTGGTCTGTCTGGGTGTTCTCATGGCCCTGTCTGCCAAGGACAGCGCCGGAAAGATCATTTCCGCCTACCTTCCTGTAGCCTTCTTTGTTATGTGCGGATTTGAGCACTGCGTAGCAAACATGTATTACATCTCTGCCGGACTTCTGGCCAAAACCGTCCCTGCTTACACCCAGCTGGCCGGCGAGATGGGTGTGGATCTCAGCAGCCTTACAGTTTCCAATTTTTTAATTAGCAATCTCATCCCTGTAACCATCGGCAACATCTTGGGAGGTCTGGTTTTGGCCTGGATCATGTGGTTTATCCATTTAAAGGATAGAGAGCCTGTCGGTGTATAATAAAAACCTCTGAGCATAAAAGCTCAGAGGTTTTTTCTTAGGACAGGGTCTCGCCTCGCAGGAAGGTGAAGTACAGGATCACCAGAATGACCGCCGGAGCCAGGAACCGGATGATCCCCGCCCAGGTCCTGCGACAGGGAAAACGATAGAGGCCGCCGGAGGTGATCTCTTCCTCCGCCCGGTCGGTCCCCAGGATCCAGCCGGTGAAGATACACATGAAGAAGGCACCCAGAGGGATCATCAGGTTATCGGTAAAGCGCTCCATTACGGTATTCATGGGGATCATCTGCACCCCGTTGGTAAAATCGAACCAAGGCAGGTTGATCCCCCGGGTCCCATCCTGGGACAGGGAATAGCCCGCACTGAACAGAGCCATGGGCACGGAGAAAAGAGCCATGGCTTTTCCCCGGGAAAGGTGCCACTCCTCAGTCATGAAGGCCACACAGGTCTCCAGGATACTCAGAGCGCTGGTGAGGGCCGCCAGAAACAGCAGCAGGAAGAACACAGCCCCAAGCACCCGGCCCCCAGGAATCCCCTCAAAAACGGCAGGCAGGGCCATAAAGGCAAAGCCGCCTCCCATCCCCAGCCCCTCGGCGCCCAGGGTGACAAAGACCATGGGGATGATGGCAAAAGCCGCCAGAATGGCCACCAGGGTGTCCAGGGCGCAAATGACTGCGGCGCTGGAAATGAGATTCTCCTTCTTGGGCACATAGGAGCCGTAGGTAAGGATGATGCCCATGCCCACAGACAGGGAGAAGAAGGCCTGCCCCAGGGCTCCCACAAAGGTGTCCTGGGTGATTTGAGACGGGTCCACCTTCAGCATAAAGGCAATCCCCTCCCCTGCTCCGGGCAGCGTGACCGCGCGGACCACGCAGGCGATGAGCAGCAGGAACAAAACAGGCATCAGGAATTTGCTCACCTGTTCGATCCCCTTGGCCACCCCCTTGCCGATGATGAACACACAGATGGCCAGGAACACCAGTCCCCACAAAAGAGGCTCCACAGGCCTGGAGATAAAGTTGACAAAGTAGTCCTGATAGGACACAGCCCCAAAGCTGGCATCAGACACATAAGCGGCGATGTACTTGAGCACCCAGCCGCCCACGATACAGTAGTAGGACATGATAACAAACAAGGCGATCTGTCCGATCCACCCCACAAAGGCCCACTTCCGATTCAGAGCCCGAAAAGCTCCCACAGCGTTTTTCTGGGTACTCCGGCCGATAGACAGCTCCGCAAGCATGACGGGAAAGCCAACCAGAACCACAATGAGGATGTAGCAGAGGATAAAAGCTCCTCCGCCGTAGGCCCCCACTTTCCCGGGAAATTTCCAGATATTCCCCAGGCCAATGGCAGAACCGGCGGTAGCCAGGATAAAACCCAGGTTGCTGACCCACTGTTCTCTTTCTTTCACACACACTCACTCCAGATATGATTTCTTCCAAACTTGAAAAAAGCTCGCCGCAAGCGAATTCGCTTGCGACGAGCTGGTACGGCTGAAGGGATTCGAACCCCCGACCTACTGGTTCGTAGCCAGTCACTCTATCCAACTGAGCTACAGCCGCATACCGAAAAGGAGGTGTTCTCCTTGACAGCTCAGTTATTATAGCATAGGTATTTTGAAAATGCAAGAGGTATTTTCCATTTTTTTAGAAAAAAATGTTTCTCACATTTTTCGCAATTTTGTGGCGAATTTGGAGCATTTCCCCGCTGTCCGTACCATTTCAGAGGAAAAGGCTCTCCGGCATAAACCGGAGAGCCTTTTTGCAGCAAACAAGACGGATCAGCCGCCGAAGACCTTGATCATGAAACCGGCCGCAACAGCGGAACCGATGACGCCGGCCACATTGGGGCCCATGGCGTGCATGAGCAGGAAGTTGGCAGGATTCTCCTTCTGGCCCACAGTCTGAGCCACACGGGCAGCCATAGGCACAGCAGACACACCGGCGGAGCCGATGAGGGGGTTGACCTTACCCTTGGTGAGCACATACATCACATTGCCGAAGAGGATGCCGCCGGCAGTGGACAGCATAAAGGCAAACAGTCCCAGGAATACGATGGCCAGAGTCTGGGCAGTGAGGAAGCTGTTGTAGGTGGCCTTGAAGCCCACGGACAGGCCCAGGGGGATGGTCACGATGTTCATCAGAGCATTCTGGGCGGTGTCACTCAAACGCTCACAGACGCCGCACTCACGGAACAGATTACCCAGCATGAGCATACCGATCAGGGGGGCGGTGTCGGGGATGAGCAGGATGACGAAGATGGTCACGGCGATGGGGAAGATGATCTTCTCAGTCTTGGAGACCACGCGCAGCTGGGTCATCTTGACCTTCCGGGCCTCTTTGGTGGTGAGCAGCTTCATAATGGGCGGCTGGATCAGGGGGATCAGCGCCATGTACGAGTATGCTGCGATGGCGATGGCAGGTAACAGCTCGCTGGCCAGTTTCGACGCCGTCAGGATGGCGGTGGGGCCGTCGGCGCCGCCGATGACGCCGATGGCGGCAGCCTCACAGGGCTTGAAGCCCAGCAGCAGGGCCAGCAGGAAGGCGGTAAAGATACCCAGCTGGGCGGCGGCGCCCAGCAGCAGGGACATGGGGTTGGCCAGCAGAGGACCAAAATCGGTCATGGCGCCGATGCCCATGAAGATGATGGACGGATAGATGGCGTACTGTACGCCCTGATACAGGACCCACATGAAGCCGACCGAGCCGCTGTGGGTGGCCGCGTCATAGACGGGCTCATTGAACAAGCCGGTCAGAGGCAGGTTGGCCAGCAGCATGCCGAAGGCGATGGGGACCAGCAGCAGGGGCTCGAAGCCCTTGCCGATGCCCAGGTACAGCAGCAGACAGGCCACCAGAATCATAATGACCTGACGCCAGTCGGTAGGCAGGTAGGCAAAGCCGGAGCCTCCGAAAATCGCGATCAATACTTCACTAAAGAAACTCATACTTCACCCCTCCTCTCAACCGATAATGACCAGCAGGTCGTCGGTATTTACAGTAGTACCCATCGTAGCAGACACAGACTTGACGGTGCCGTCCACGGGGGCGGAGACCTCGATCTCCATCTTCATGGCCTCCAGCACCACCAGCACATCGCCGGCCTTCACCTGCTGGCCCACGGAGCACTCCACCTTGAAGATGTTGCCGGGCATGGGGCTCTTCACAGCGGTCTCGCCGGCCGCGGGAGCGGCGGCAGGGGCAGCGGCGGGAGCGGGAGCAGGGGCGGGGGCCGCGGGTGCGGGCGCAGGAGCGGGGGCAGCGGCAGGGGCGGGCGCCGCGGCCACAGGGGCGGCGGGAGCGGCACTGATGTTGGTGATCCGGAAGGAGTTGGGGTTCATCCCGGACTCCTCCGCCACAGCAGCCATCATCACCGCAACCAGTTCGCCCTCATCCACCGCAGGGACGGCGGGAGCGGCAGCCGGCTTGGGAGCAGCAGCAGGAGCAGCCTTGGGGGCGGGGGCAGCGGCCTTCCCTTCGACACCGCCCACGATCTTGGAGATCACGATGATCACCAGGGCCAGGATGGCCAGCATCATGAACACGACCACCATACCGCAGACGGCCACCAGCAGGGCCTCGGAAACGGTTAACGGGGTAAACGGATCAAGAATCGCTTTCGCAGCACTAGGCATTGATCATTCCTCCTATTAACCCAGGGTAACCAGCAGATCGTCAGTGTTGACGGTAGACCCCATAGTGGCGGCCACAGCCTTGACGGTGCCGTCCACAGGAGCGGAGACCTCGATTTCCATCTTCATGGCTTCCAGAACCACCAGCACATCGCCGGCCTTCACCTGCTGACCCACAGAGCACTCCACCTTAAAGATGTTGCCGGGCATGGGGCTCTTCACCGCGGTCTCACCGGCGGCCACAGCAGCGGGAGCGGCGGGGGCGGCGGCAGGAGCGGGAGCCGGAGCGGGCGCGGGAGCAGCCGCAGGAGCGGCAGCCACGGGAGCGGCGGCCACAGGGGCGGCGGCCACAGGGGCGGCCACAGGAGCGGCAACGACGGGGGCAGCGGCGCCGGTCTTTTCAACGGTAACGTTGTAGACCTTGCCGTTGACGGTCACATTGTAATTCATAGCTTCTTATTCCCCTTTACAAAATTAGTTTCGGCCTTAACAAAAGACTACTCTGTGTTTTTGTCTTTTTTCCGGCTTACGGCCTCCATCCGGCCCGTTAAGGGCCGGATAGAGAACCGAAATTGGGAGTATTATAACATTTCAATGGCCAAGGTGTCAAGTTTTCAGAGCGGAAGCCCCTCAGACCCGAACACTTTCTTTACAGCACATCAGCAAATGCCTGAATAGCAGTGCTGGCCTGGCCAAAGTCCCGCATCTGCTGGTCCACGCCCAGCTTGATGTGGGGAATACCGGCCTCGTCCAGAGCCTTCTTCAGGTAGGGGTACTCCATCTCCTCGGGGTCGCAGAACTGCTGCATGAACAGCACCAGGCCCTGGGCGCCGGAGTCCTTGATCTGCTTGACCACGAAGTCGGCCCGACGGTTCTGGTTGGAGAACTCATCGTACAGAAGCACATCGTAGTCCTGATCGGCAAACTGCTGGGCCAGAGCCATCATGGGATCGCCGGTCTCGGCGGCATCCACCCGGATGGGGCGGCTCTCGTGGGCCACATCGTCGGCCACGATGGCGATCTGGTTGTCGTCAAAGATCTGCAGCAGCTTGGGGTTGTCGCAGATAATACCGGAGGTGAGGACCTTCTTGCCCTTCCAGTTGCACACAGGCAGCTTCTTCAGCTCCTCGTTGAGGGCCTCCACCTTGGCAGTGTGCTCATCCTTGAGCATGAACCAGGCGGAGCGCAGCACGGCGGAACGGTTCACGGCGGAGATCACATCAGGGTGCTCCCCGGCCAGCTTCACGAACTCGCGGCGGGCGGCGCGGCTGCGGTTATAGACCTTGATGGCGTTGCGCAGAGCGTCGTCAGTGATAGCCTCGCCGGAGATCTTCTCCAGCTCAGCCTTGATGTGCTGGTACTGGTCCATGGTGAACTGCAGACCAAAGGCGGGCTTACGCTGCTGGGGGTGGGCCAGGAAGATGCAGGGCAGCTTGCCTTCCATGGCCACACGGAAGTTCTGGCTCATGGGGCGCAGGGTGTCGCAGATGGTGGGGGTGATGAGGCCGTCCAGGTCGTCCAGAGTGCCGTCCAGCAGCATCTCCAGAGCCAGCTGGGCGATGGTGCAGTAGAAGGTGGCACAGTACTCCTTTGCCATGGAAATGGTCTTGCTGTTGCTGCCCCAGATGCCCATGGGCACCATACCGGCGGCATAGACCAGCTCCTCGGGAGCGTAGTAGGGCAGAACACCGATGACCTTCTTGCCCTGGGCCTTGTACTCCTTGATCAGACGATAGGGGTGGGCGGAGGCCTCCGCAAACTCCTTCAGCATTACTTCAATACTCATCTCTTAGCCCTCCTTAGCAGCCTTATTGGCTTCCATGGCCTCAACCAGGCCCTGGACACGGGTCTCATACTGGGCCTCGTTAAAGTTGCGGGGGTCGGCCTGGTCGCCGTCAAAGCCGGCGCAGGGAACGCCCAGGTCCTCGGTAAAGCGGCGCTGCATCTCGGCCATGTAGCCGGACCAGGGCTTGCAGGAACGGTTGTAGTGGACCAGCACGCCGTCCACCTTGTTGTCCCGGCAGATGCCCTCACGCCAAGACACGCCCTGCTCGATACACACGGAGTTGGGGGCCTTGTAGTAGGCGCGGACCATCTCGTCCATGTTGTTGTACACAAAGCCGAAGGCGGGGGCATACACAACGGCGGTGACATTGACGCCATGCTCCTTCAGAGGCTTGAACAGGTTGGGCAGCTTGGGCCAGCAGGGGATGCCCTCGAACATGACACGGTACTGCTCGGGGAAGGGGGTGGTGGTCTTGCCCACCTTCACGGCCTCGGCCAGGTCCTTCTCCAGCAGCTCGAAGGCCTCGGCGGCGGCCACCCGGCCGCGGGCGGTGACCACATCGGCCATGTGGTTGAACAGATCGAAGCCGCTGTAGGGGGCGGGCTTGTACTGCAGATAGTCGCACACCCGCAGCCAGGCGCTGGCGGTGCGGTTTGCGTTGGCACATGCCTCCTCAAACTTCTTTTCGTCAAACTTCTTGCCGGTCAGCTCCTCCAGCTGGTGGATGGCGTGATCGAACTGAGCCCGCACATATGCCACATTGGTGTCATGGACATCCACAGTGTTGTTATAGGGGATATCGATCATGATCAGGGGGATGTTGCGCATACGGGCGATGTTCTCATACCACTTGGTCATGCAGTTGCAGATGTTGTTGCAGCACAGCACAAAGTCAGGCTGGGGCATCTGCATCTGGCGGTAGGGCTTGATGGCGGCCTTGCGCAGCTCCTTCTCCCGGCCCTCGGGCAGGGCCTCGATCTCATAGATGTCATCCAGCACGGTGTAGGGCTGCATGGTCTTGGGGTCCTTCTTGGGCTTGCCGGTCTCGGGGTCGATGACCACCTTGCCGTTCTCGTCCTTGAGAGGCTTGCCGCTGGCGGGATTGATCACATACTCGCCGGTCTCAAAATCAACCTTGCGGCTGGCGCGCTTGCCGGCGGCATAGGCCAGGCTGATGCGGGCGTAGCCGCAGATATCGTTGTCAAAGCCCAGGTCCTCAGCGGCCTTGCACATGATCTCGCCGTCACGGTTGGCGGCGATGCCGGCGGCCTGGTTCTCGGGATACATGACATCCAGATCAAAGGCGGCGGCCAGCTCGCAGGGGAACTTGGAGCTGGACCAGCCCACCAGACGGCCCTCAGCATGGGCCTTACGGGCGTCGGCATAGACATCCTCCACGACTTTACGCAGTGCCAGGACGCCGGGGCTTACTTCTTTAGCCATTGTAGATTCCTCCCTAAAAAATTGCGTCTGTACCCGCGGGAAAAGGGCTCCCTCCCGGGGCGTGAGGCGAAAAGAAACTGGTTGAGGCGCAGAGAGATCAGTCTCTGTGCTCCTTCTGGTACTTCTGATAGGCGAACAGGGCGGCGCCCAGAGCGCCGTTATACTGGGTGAGGGGCGAGGTATAGATGATGTGGCCCAGTTCCTCCTCCAGCGCCTTGACCACGCCGGTGTTCTGGGCCACGCCGCCGGTCATGACCACCTTGTCCCGGACCCCCACCCGGTGGGCCAGGCCCGCCACACGGGAAGCCACAGAGTGGTGGATGCCGTTGATGATGTCCCGCTTGTCAGTATCCATGGACAGCTGGCTGATGACCTCGCTCTCGGCAAAAACGGTACAGGTGGAGCTGATGGAAATATTTTTGGTGGACTGGGCTCCAAGGGTGCCCAAATCCTCTACCTTTACCTCCAGAACCCGTGCCATTACATCCAGGAACCGGCCGGTACCGGCAGCGCATTTGTCATTCATCACAAAGTTGGTCATGACGCCATTTTCGATTTGAAGGACCTTCACATCCTGGCCGCCGATGTCCACCACGGTGTGGACATCCGGGAACAGGAAGGAGGCGCCCCTGGCATGACAGCTCAGCTCGCTCATCTGCTGATCGGCCAGCTCCCGCATGGAGTTGCGGCCGTAGCCGGTAGCCAAACTAAAGGCCATATCTTCCCGGCTCTTTCCCGACTCCTCCAGCACCTGGGCGATGGCCCGCTGGGGTCCGCTGGTACCGGCTCCCACGGCGATGAGGGATTTGGCCACGATCTCCCGGCCGTCACAGAGCATGACGCACTTGGATGCGGTAGAGCCGATGTCGATTCCTAAGGTGTAAATACTCATAAATTCCCTTGTCTCCTATTCACGCCGGGCGGCGGGGGCACCGCCGCCCGGACCGTTCAGAATGTGGGATTACTTCTTCAGGCTGTCGTAATCCTTGATGGTGCGGGGCAGGAGCATCTGGTGGAAGGGGCAGATGCTCTCGGGGTTCTGGTAGCAGGCGTCGGTGAAGGCCACGATGTAGTTGCGCATCATGGGCATATCCACGATCTCGTCCACCAGACCGGCCTGGGCACAGAACAGAGGCTTGGACTTCACATCGTAGTCGTCGATGAGGGCATTCATCTTGTCGATGGTGGGCTGCAGATCCTTGCCCGCCTTCTGGTCCTTGGCCAGACGGCCGGTGTACATGGCGTTGGCGGCGGTCTTGCCGTTCATGACGTTGATCTCAGTGGCGGCGGTGCCCAGAGAGAAGGCGTTGTTGTCGTTGCCCTGAGGACCGCCCAGGACGTAGTGGGCGGCGGCGGTGCCCCGGCGCAGGGTG
>CALWOR010000053.1 GCA_944383205.1 uncultured Oscillospiraceae bacterium
CTTCACCAGGCTGTGCAGCTCCCGGAAGGTGCCGGGGGCGCGGAAGCGGCCGGAGCGCTCCAGGGCCTCGATCATATCCTTCTGGCAGCCCTCGATATAGGCCATAAAGGCCTTGCAGGCGGCCTTCTTGATCCACTTGCCTCCGTACAGGTCCACATCGGACACCCGGTTGAAGATTTTGAAGATGATGAAGTCGGTGAGGCCGGGGACCACCGGCTCCACCCCCTCGCTGAGGAGGAACTTTTCCAGGTTGTTGTTGCCCAGAGGGGCGAACTTCACATAGATCTCGCCCACCACGCCCACGCGGATCTTGGGCTCGCCCTGGACGGGGATGGCGGCAAAGTCGGCGCAGATCTGGTCGAAATTGGCCCGCATCTGAGCCCGGGACATACCCTTGCCCGCCTGGAAGCCGTCCACCAGCTTCTGAGACCAGTGGTCGATCATCTCGTCGGCGGAGCCGGCATTGACCTCGTAGGGGCGGACCTGGTTGGCCACATTGACGATGATGTCCCCGTACATCATGGCGTACACCGCCTTGCGGATGAAGGGGAGGGTCAGGGAGAAGCCGGGGTTCTTCTCCAGACCGGACAGGTTCACAGATACCACGGGGATGTAGGCCATGTCCGCCTTTTCCAGGGCCTTCCGGAGCAGGTGAATATAGTTGCTGGCCCGGCAGCCGCCGCCGGTCTGGGTGATGAGCAGACCCACCTTGTGGGGGTCGTAGCCCCCGTGCTTCACCGCGTCGATGAGCTGGCCGATGACCAGCAGGGCAGGGTAGCAGGTGTCGTTGTGGACATATTTGAGGCCCTCGTCCACGATCCCCCGGTGGTTGGTGGTGAGCATATCCACCTTGTACCCCTCGCACTCCAGGAGCTTTTTCATCATCCCGAAGTGGACGGGGAGCATCTGAGGCATCAGGAGGGTGTACTCCTCCTTCATCTCCTTGGTGAACAGAAGACGACCGGATTCATCATATACCAATTTCGCCATAATCAATGTTCCTTTCTTGCCTCGATGGCGGCCATCAGGGACCGGATGCGGATCCTGACAGCCCCCAGGTTGCTGATGTCGTCAATTTTCAGCTGGGTGTAGAGCTTGCCGCCCTGCTCCAGAATGGAGCGCATCTCGTCGCCGGTGATGGCGTCGATGCCGCAGCCGAAGCTCACCAGCTGAATGAGCTCCATGTCCTTCTGGGTGCACACATACCGTGCGGCGTTGTACATCCGGGCGTGGTAGGTCCACTGGTTGAGTACATGCCGGGGGGCCTTATCCTCCAGATAGGCCACCGCGTCCTCGGTGACCAGTACAAAGCCGTAGGAGGTGATGAGGTCGTTGATGCCGTGGTTGATCTCCGGGTCCATGTGGTAGGGGCGGCCGGCCACCACCAGGATGGGGTGCCCCTCCCGCCGGGCCTGGTCGATGTAGCGCTTGCCCGTCTCCCGCAGGTCGTCCTTATAGCCTTCATAGGCGGCGTAGGCGGCCTTGACGGCGGCGGCGGTCTCCCGCTTGGGGACCTGGAACTCGTTGAAGAACCACTCCTCCGCCCGCCGGGTAAAGTCCTTGGGGCGGTGGAGCCCGAAGTAGGGATCGAGGTACCGGGTGTTTTTCAGCTCGGGCACATTGGCGGCCAGCAGCTCGGGGTAGTAGGCCACCACGGGGCAGTTATAGTTGTTGTCGCTGACCCCCTCGTTGAAGTTATAGGGCATACAGGGGTAGAAGATGGCGTCCACCCCCGCCTCAATGAGGGCCTCCACATGGCCGTGGAGGAGCTTGGCGGGGTAGCACACGGTGTCCGAGGGGATGGTGCGCTGGCCCTTCAGATAGATCTTCCGGGAGGACTCGGGGGAGAGGACCACCTCAAAGTTGAGGCGGGTGAACAGCTCGAACCAGAAGGGCAGGTTCTCATACATATTGAGGCCGAAGGGGATGCCGATCTTTCCCCGCATGCCGCTGCCCTGGCCCTTCCCGTGGAGGGCGCGGAGCTTGCCGTACTTGTAGCGCATGAGATCGGGCAGGCGCTTGGGGGCTTCTCCCAGGGGGCGGGAGCACCGGTTGCCCGAGATGAACCGCCGTCCCCCGTCAAAGGAGTTGACGGTGAGGGAGCAGTGGTTGGTGCACAGCCCGCAGGTGGCGGGCTTGGCGGTGTGGGTGAACTTCTCCAGGGCCTTGGCCGAGAGGAGGGCGCTCTTTTCCAGGTGCAGGTCCCGGGCGGCCAGAGCGGCGCCGAAGGCCCCCATAATGCCCGAGATCACCGGCCGGGTCACATTCCGGCCCAGCTCCTGCTCAAAGGCCCGGAGCACCGCGTCGTTGAGGAAGGTGCCCCCCTGGACCACGATGTGCTGGCCCAGGTCGTCGGCGCTGGCGGCGCGGATCACCTTGTAAATGGCGTTTTTCACAATGGAGGTGGACAGGCCCGCGGAGATGTCCTCCACGCTGGCCCCGTCCTTCTGGGCCTGCTTTACGCTGGAGTTCATGAACACCGTGCACCGGGAGCCCAGGTTCACCGGCTTTTTGGTGAACAGGCCCAGCTTGGAGAAGGTGGCGATGTCATAGCCCAGGGCCTTGGCAAAGGTCTCGATGAAGGAGCCGCAGCCCGAGGAACAGGCCTCGTTGAGCATGATGGAGTCCACGGCCCCGTTGCGGATTTTGAAGCACTTCATGTCCTGGCCGCCGATGTCGATGATGAAGTCCACATCGGGCTCGAAGTGGGCGGCGGCCTTGTAGTGGGCCATGGTCTCCACCAGCCCCAGGTCGCAGTTGAAGGCGTTTTTGATGAGGTCTTCGCCGTAGCCGGTGACCGCGGCGCCCCGGATCTCGATCCGGTCCCCGCACAGCTCATAGATCTTTTTCAGCTGCTCCAGAACAATGGACACGGGGTTTCCCAGGTTGGAGTGGTAATATGTATAGAGAAGCCCTCCGTCTTCGGTGATGAGGGCCAGCTTGGTGGTGGTGGAGCCGGCGTCCATGCCCAGCCAGGCCGGGCCGGTGTAGGTGCTGATGTCCGCTTCGGGGGGGCGCTTGGAATTGTGGCGCTCCACAAAGGCGTCGTACTCCTCCTGACTCTCAAAGAGGGGAGGCATGGTGTCCACCAGGGTGGTGGTCTCGGCGCTGTCCTCCAGCTTCTTCAGCACTGTCTCAAAGGGGACGGGCTCATAGTCGGTGGCGCACAGGGCGGCGCCCATGGCGGCAAAGCAGTCCCCGTCCTGGGGAAAGATGGCGTGGTCGGAGTCCAGCTTCAGGGTCTCCACGAACCGCTGGCGAAGGCCCATGAGGAAGTGGAGGGGACCGCCCAGAAAGACGATCTTGCCCTTCAGCTCCCGGCCCTGGGTGAGGCCGGCCACCGTCTGGTCCACCACCGCCTGGAAGATGGAGGCGGCCACATCCTCTTTCCGGCCGCCCTGGTTCAGGATGGGCTGAATGTCGCTCTTGGCGAATACCCCGCACCGGGAGGCAATGGGGTAGATCTTTTCGTGCTTCAGGGAGAGCTCGTCAAGCTCGGGGACGGTGACATTCATCAGGGTGGCCATCTGGTCGATGAAGGCCCCGGTGCCCCCGGCGCAGGAGCCGTTCATCCGCTCCTCCAGGGCGCCGCCGAAGAAGATGATCTTGGCGTCCTCGCCCCCCAGCTCGATGACGGCGTCGGTGTCGGGGATGTAGGTGTTCACCGCCGCGGCTGTGGCGTACACCTCCTGAACGAAGTCGATGCCTGCGGCGTTGGCCACACCCAGTCCGGCTGAGCCGGTGATGGTGAGCTTGATGTTCTGCCCGGCCAGCAGATCCTGAATGGAATGGAGGGTCTCCAGGGCCCGCTCCCGGGTTTTGGAAAAGTGCCGCTCGTAGGAGCGGAACAGGAGCTTGCTTTGTTCGTTGAGGACCACTACCTTTACGGTGGTGGAGCCGATGTCGATGCCGACGCGCAGACTCATGGGAAATATTCACGCCTTTCAGGGGTCTTTGGACACAGTAACTCTAGTTTAGCCTTATCATCATACTGATTTTTTTGGCCGAAAACAACGAAATTAACAGCTTCTTAACGGGTGAAACTCGAAGAAAAGCATGACCTTAACAGGAGAAAAATAGGCAGTATCCACAGAAACGGAGGAAAAATATAACATATCAGACTAAATTATGAAACTGCCGCCCGGGAGAGAGGGCCGCTGCTCAAGCATATGCGCCGCCGGCAAAGCCTTTGCCGGGGCCGGGGCTTTTCAGAGAGAGAAAGCTGTGGTATGATAAGAAAAAAGGAGGGGAGCGGCCATGGAACGGGGAGAATACTACCAGTCGGATGTGCTGTTTTTCTTTGAGGGAAAGGACCGGGAGCGGGCGCTCTATGAGGCCCTCTTCCAGTCCATGGAGAAGGCATTCCCGGAGGCCGCGGTCAAGGTGCAGAAAAGCCAGATCAGCTTTTATCACAAGCACCTCTTTGCCGCCTCCTCCCTGCCCCTGCGTCGAAAGAAGGACTGGCCGGAACACTGCATTCTGGTGACCATCGGCCTTGCCCGCCCCCTGGAGTCCCCGAGGGCGGCGGTGAAGGTGGAGCCCTACCCGGGGCGGTGGACCAACCATGTGCTCCTGTCCCGGGAGGAGGAAGTGGACGGAGAGCTGATGACCTGGCTGAGGGAGGCCTATGACTTTGCCCTGGCCAAGAGCGGAAAAAAGGCTCCGCGCCCTTGACAGGGACCGGGGATTTCCGGTAAAATATGGACACTGCCGGCAGGAAGCCGGTCCGGGCGCCGAAGCGCCCCGCCCCAGGCACCCCAATCTCTGTTTATTGATGCGTACCAGGAAGGTATGCCCTTTTCCCAAGGAAAAGAGCATACCTTTTTTGTGTCTGAAAGGAGAAGTCCCATGTCATCTGTGAAAAAACTCTGTCTGTGCGCCCTGTGCATTGCCCTGTGCTGTGTGCTGCCCACCGCCTTCCACGGCCTGGGCCTGGGCACCGCCCTGTCCCCCATGCACCTGCCCGTCCTCCTGTGCGGCCTGGTGTGCGGCCCCTGGCTGGGGGCGGTGTGCGGCCTGGCTGGGCCGGTGCTGTCCAGCATCACCACCGGAATGCCCGGGACCCCCATGCTTATGACCATGGTCCCGGAGCTGGTGGTCTACGGGCTGTGCGCGGGGCTGTTTTTGAAGCTCATCCGCACCGGGCACTTCTATGCCGACCTCTACCTGGCCCTGGTCCCCGCCATGCTTCTGGGCCGTGTGGCCGGGGGCGTGGCCCAGAGCCTGGTCTATCTGTCGGGGACCGAGCCCTATACCCTGGCCATGTGGGTGAGCAGCTACTTTGTGGGCACCCTCCCCGGGGCGGTGCTCCACCTGCTGGTCCTGCCCGCTCTGGTGCTGGCGGTGACCCGGGCCGGGCTCATTCCCTCCCGGTACGCCCTGAGCCGGGCGGAGAACTGAATGGACAAGAGAGGCTGGGACCGGGAGGAACTGAGGGGCCTCCTCCTTCAACAGGTCCGGCGCTGCCCCGCCATGGCCCCCCGGGACGCTGTGAAGCTCCTCTATCAGAACGAGTTTGGCGGCGGCCACCTGCTCTCTGACCCCGAAAGGGGATGGAGGGCCCTGGAGGAGGAGGCCCGGACGGCGGGCCATGACCCCGCCTGTCCCCTGTGGGAGAACATCGGGGGCGGCATGGTCCGGGTGAACCTCCGGGCCCTGGGGGCGGACCACCCCCTGGAGGAGCTGTGGAGGGATATGCTCCGCTCCGCCCGCCGCCATGGCGGGGACCGGGGACGGTTTTTGGAAAAGCTGGAGCTGCTGGGGGCCCTGACGGCGTCGGGGGCCTTCGGCTTTTCCCCAGAGGAGCTGGAGGGGTTTCTGGAAGACTACCTGGCCGACGGCTGTCTCCCCGTGTCTCACTCCCCGGCCTACCGCTCCGCCTGCCGCCCGGCCTACCGGGTGGTGGAGGGGCGGTACTCCCTTACACTTCTGGTGGGGGAGCTGCTGGAGCGGGCCGGGCGGGGAGAGGGGCTGTTGGTGGCTCTGGACGGCCGGTGCGCCGCCGGCAAGACCACCCTGGCCCGGATGCTGGGGGAGCGGTACGGCTGGCCGGTGGTCCACCTGGACCACTTCTTCCTCCGGCCGGAGCAGCGCACCCCGGAGCGGTACGCCGTCCCCGGGGAGAATGTGGACCACGAGCGGTTTTTGGAGCAGGTCCTCCTCCCTCTGGAGGCGGGCCGGGGGGCGGTGTACCGCCCCTTCCTCTGCCACACCGGGCGCCTGGGGGAGCCCATCCGGGTGTCTCCCGGGCCGGTGACCATTGTGGAGGGCTCCTACGCCTGCCACCGGGCGCTGTGGGACCACTATGACCTCCATGTATTCCTCACTGTGGACCCGGCGCTTCAGCGGGAGCGGATCATAAAGCGCAACGGACCGGAGGGACTTGTCAGCTTTGCGGAGCGGTGGATCCCCCTGGAGGAGGCTTACTTCGCCAAGGCCAGTCTGGAGGAGCGGTGCGGCTATGTGCTGGACCGGGAAGATGCTTGACAGTGGCGGGAAAACTATCGTATCATAGATAAACCTGGGCGCCGCCATAAAAGGCGGCGCCCCTTTCGAAGGAAGAAAAAATCCCCCGGCGGGGGAGAAGGAGACGGGCATGAACAAGATACTCTCCCCCACAAAGCGGGAGCTGCTGGCGGTGAGCTTCGGCACCAGCTACCCCCAGACCAGAGAGAAGACCATCGGAGCCATCGAGGGGGCCCTGGAGGCGGCGTTTCCGGAGTATACCCTCCGCCGGGCCTTTACCAGCCGGGTGGTCATCCAGCTGGCCCGGGAGCGGGAGGGGCTGGACATCGACTCCATGGACCGGGCCCTGGACCGGGCGGCGGAGGAAGGAGTGGAGGAGCTGCTCATCCAGCCCACCCACCTGCTGGAGGGGCTGGAGTACCGGCGGCTGGTGGAGACCGTTGAGCGCCGGGCGAGGGAGTTTTCCCGCCTGGGTGTGGGCAGGCCATTGCTCACCGGACAGGAGGATTTTCTCGCCGTGGCCCGGGCCCTCATCCGGGCGGATGCCTCCTGGGACGACGGCCGCACCGCCCTGGTCCTCATGGGACACGGCACCACCGCCAGCTGCAACGCCGTCTATCCCAAGCTGGAGGCGGTTTTACGGACCTTGGGGGGCGGGCACTGGTTTGTGGGCACCGTGGAGGCCCGGCCCGCCCTCGGGGAGATCCTGGAGCGGGTAAAGGCGGGGAACTACCGCCGGGTGCTCCTGCGGCCGTTGATGATCGTGGCCGGAGACCACGCCAACCACGACATGGCCGGGGAGGGGGAGGACTCCTGGAGAGGGGCCTTTGCCCGGGCGGGATATGAGGTCCACTGCCGCATGGAGGGCCTGGGAGAGCTGGAGGAGATCCGGTCGCTCTTCGTCCGCCACGCCCGGCAGGCTCTGGAGCTGCTACAATGACAAGAAGCTGCCCGTCCCGGGACACCGGGGCGGGCAGGTCCTTTTTTAGAAAAAGTTTTCAGAATATTTCCTTTTTGCTCGGGAGCGGCTGGTAAAATGAAGTAAAATTCCCACAAGGAGCCTGAAGATGAGAAAAAAGAAGATCCTGCTCTCCTGTCTGGCCGCCCTGCTGGCGCTGGGACTGTGGCTGTGGTGGGGGAACACGACGGTGATGGCCCATACCATCACCGTGACAGACAGCCGCCTGCCCCGGGCCTTTTCCGGCTTCCGGGTCGCTCAGATCTCCGATCTCCACAACGATGCGTTTGGGACAGGAAACGAAACGCTCCTGGCCCTGTTAACAGAGGCCGGGCCCGACCTCATCGTCATCACCGGGGACATGATCGACTCCCGGCGTACCGATGTGGAGGCGGCCCTCACCTTTGCCGCCGGGGCGGCGGAGATCGCCCCCACCTACTATGTCACCGGCAACCACGAACAGCGGGTGCCCCGGGCCTTCGCCCGGCTGGAGGAGGGACTCACAAAGCTGGGGGTCCGCCTGCTCCGGGGAGAGGGAGAGAATATTTGGCGGGATGGGGCGTCCATCACCCTGGCGGGGGTGGACGATGTGAGCTTTTACGCCGAGTACCACCCCGGCCGGGTCCCGGAGGGGCTGCTGCTGGAGGACATTCAAAGCCTGCGGGAGGAGGGGGGCTATACCATTCTCCTGTCCCACCGCCCCGAGCTGGCGGAGATCTACGAGAAGTCGGGGGTGGAGCTGGTGTTCAGCGGTCACGCCCACGGGGGACAGGTGCGCCTGCCCTTCATCGGCGGCCTGGCGGCCCCGGGCCAGGGGCTGTTTCCCCAATATGACGGGGGACTGTACACCCTGGGGGAGACCCAAATGGTGGTGTCCCGGGGGCTGGGCAACAGCATCATCCCCCTGCGGGTGAATAACCGCCCGGAGATCGTCCTGGCGGAGCTGAGATGTGAATAAAGGAAATCCCCCTGTCTCAAGCGTGCGAGACAGGGGGATCTCTTATTGTCCTTGCTGGGCCCGGTGGCGGCAGAGGGCCTCTGTCATGGCCTCCACCGAAGGGGTGGGGGCGGTGAGGAAGGGGGACTGGGTCAGGTCCCGGAGCCGGGCGGCGGTAACCTCCCCTATGCACAGGGGCACAGTCCCTTCCGGCAGGGCGTGGAAGGAGCGGAAATAGTCCGATACGCCCTCCGCGCTGCCAAACAGCAGGTAGTCAAGATGTGGAATCTGTTCCGCCAAAGCTTCTGCCCGGACGGTGTAAAGGGAGATTTCCTCTACCAATATTCCACATTTTTGCAGCATTTGTGGTAAAATCTCCGCCCCCAGCGCCGAGCGGAGGAGGACGCAGGCCGTGCCGGGGGAAAGTGTTCCGCACAGGGCCCGGGCCAGGCCCTCGCTGGTGTGCTCCCCGGGGCACAGGTCGGGGAAGACGCCATGCCGCGCCAGGGCCGCCCCGGTGGCCGGGCCGATGACGGCAAATCTGCTGTGGGCGAGCCCCCGCAGGTCCAGGCGGCGCTCCCCCGCCCGGCGGAAGAACTCCTCCACCCCGTTGGCGCTGGTGAAGACCAGCCAGCGCTCCTTCCCGTCCCACAGCGCCTCCAGCGCGAAGTCCGGGGGCAGGGGCACCACCCGGGACTCCATCACCGGGATGGGGAGGGCGCCCAGCGCCTCCAGCAGGGGCCGGAGCTTCTTTTGAATGGCCGCCGTGCCCGTCAGGCCCACCCGCACCCCCTCCAGGGGCCGGGACATGGGGGCGGACAGGTCCAGGGCGGCCACCTCCCCCACCAGAATGACGGCCGGGGGCTCCACCCCCGCCTGCCGGGCCTTGGGGGCGATGTCCCCCAGGGTGCCCCGTACCGCCATGGGCTTTGGGGCGCAGCCCCCGGAGATCACCGCCGCCGGAGTGGCGGGGTCCTTCCCCGCCTCGATCAGCCGCCGGGCCAGCCCCTCCAGCTGGGACAGGCCCATGAGAAAGACCAGGGTGCCCGACAGCCCCGCCAGCTTGTCCAAATCCCCGGGCAGGCCGTCCGGGGTGTGGGCGGTGTGGGCGGTGATCACATGGAAGCTCCGGCTCAGCCCCCGGTGGGTCACCGGGATGCCCGCCCCGGCGGGGATGGCCACGGGGGAGGTGATGCCGGGCACCTCCTCACAGGGGATGCCCGCCGCCCGGAGGGCCAGCATCTCCTCGCCCCCCCGGCCGAAGACGAAGGGGTCGCCCCCTTTGAGCCGGGCCACCGTCTTCCCCTCCCGGGCCAGGGCGATGAGGGCCTGGGAGATCTCCTCCTGGCTGGCGGAGTGCTTCCCCCGGCGCTTGCCCATGTAGCGCCGTTCCGCCCACGCCGGGGCGGCGGAGAGGAGGGCGGGGTCGATGAGATCGTCATAGACCACCACATCGCAGCCCTCCAGAAGCCGCAGCCCCCGGAGGGTGATGAGGTCCCAGCGGCCGCAGCCGGCCCCGATGAGATAGACCCGGCCTGTTGTTTCGCTCATGCCTCACCCTCCCATTGTTTGAAAAGCTCAGCCCGCTCCGCCCCGGTGAGGGGCCGGCCCCTGGCCATACAGGCGGAAAAGAGGGCCTTCAAAATGGCCTCCCGCCGGGAGAGCAGGGGCACCGTCTCCTTGACCGTCTGCCGCTCCCGGGCCAGGTAGTCCAGGATCTCCTCCATTTGCCCGGGGATGAGGGAGCCGAACCGCTCCTTGAAATAAATGGCCGCCGAGGGGCTGTCTCCCCCCGTGGAGATGCCCACGGACAGGCTTCCCCGCTTGATGAGGCAGGGGAAGAGGAAGGAGCTCTCCTCCCTG
>CALWOR010000054.1 GCA_944383205.1 uncultured Oscillospiraceae bacterium
CAAAGAGCCCCGGTCATACAGCCGGGGCTCTTTGCCGCCCGGGGAAAAATAACGTTTACAAAAAGTTCACGAGAATGTCACGATTTTGCCTTAAATATCTTTTATCATATCCTTGTAGCCAAGCTACAAACTGTATCTCCCATTTCTCCCTCTCCTTTTACAACACACACAGGCAAAGGGCCCTGACCGTATGGTCAGGGCCCTTTGTCGCCTTGCGGCGAAGGGGGAGAGAGGAGAGTTATTGTTCAATCTCCATCATCTTGGCCACCCGGCGGGCGTGACGCCCACCTTCAAACTCGGTGGTCAGGAAGGTATCTACAATCCGCTCGGCAACCATAGAGCCGACAATGCCCGCACCCATAGCCAGCACATTGGCGTCGTTGTGCCGGCGGGTCATTTCCGCGGACAGCACATCTCCGCACAGAGCGCAGCGGATGCCCTTGACCTTGTTGGCGGAGATGGAAATGCCGATCCCTGTGGTGCAGATGACGATTCCCTTCTCACAGCGGCCGTCGGCTACGGCCTGAGCAGCGGCCTTGCCGAAATCGGGGTAGTCACAGCTTTCAGTGCTGTTGGTACCGAAATCCTCACAGGTAATCCCTTTGGCAGCCAGATAGGCTTTGATATGCTCTTTAAGCATGTATCCTCCATGGTCGGAAGCAATGGCAATCATGACGATTTCCTCCTCTAGCAGGTTCTTTCAAAAATACAAAATTCCGACTCTATTGTAGCCCATTTTTCCAGAGATTGCAAGAGAAATGCATCTTGCCTCCGGGAAAAAGCCGCTGGACGGAACAGCACTTGCGTACCCGGAAAAACCTTGCTAATCTGTGGGTGCAGGAGGGGTAAGAAAATGAAGATCATGATGGAGCATGCGCAGGTACAGGAAAATGAGGTGGTGCTTCGGTGCCCAGCGCTGGATGAGGAAATGTTGTGGGTGCTGTCGGTGCTGCACTCCGGGATCCAAAGACTTTGCGTCTGGGATGAACAGAGATGCACGGTTCTTCTGTCGCCGGGGGAGGTGATGTACTGTGAGAGTGTGGAGGAGCGCACCTATGTCTATACCAGTCAGGAGGTATACCAGTGTGCGCTGAGTCTGGCGGAGCTGGAGGGCAGGTATGGGCAGCTGGGATTTTTCCGGGCAGGGAAACCGACACTGATCAACCTCCATCGTATCCGCACTTTGGAAAGCCGCCCGGGCGGCAGAATTGAAGCGACTGTGGAAACCGGGGAAAAACTGGTGGTTTCCCGCCACTATGCGCCCCTGCTGCGGGAGCGGCTGGGTATGTGAAGGGAGGACTTTATATGAGAGGAACAAGCTTTATCCGGTTTTATCGGTGGGGCATGGAAATGAAATACCATATGGGCCTTTATTTTTCCGGGTTGGTATTTATGAAGGCAATTTCTGACGGAGTGTGCGGGGAGTTTTCCATGGAGACGCTCCATTTGATTCAGATGCTGTTGGTATGCATGGCCTTTGCCATAGCGGAGAGCTGGCTGTTCCCCAGTGGGGAGGAACAGGAGCAGCTAAGACGAAATACCATCTGGTGGACAATCCTTGCCCATGTAGCCTTTGTAGGAGGGGCGGCGATTATGGGATGGTTTTCGCCAGCACCCTGGTGGATGCTGCTCATCCTTTTGGTCGTATTTGAACTGAGTTTGGGGGCCATGTGGTTTGGTTTCCATGTGGCGTTAAAACAGGATTCCAGGCAGCTGAACAAACAGCTGAGGGCGTTTCAAAAGCAATAAACAGCGCTCCCCCGGTATTTTTCGGGGGAGCGCTGTTGAGTTTTTGAGATTAGACCATCAGGGAACACACCAACTGAGTGTACTCGGCGGGGTCCTCCAAAGGCAGGTCGGCCAGGAGCAGGGCCTGGGCGTACAGCAGCTTGGAGTACTTGGATACCGTGTCCTTGTCGTCGGCGTCCACAGCCTTTTTCAAGGCGGCAAAGGGGGCGGAGTCGGGGTTGAGCTCCAGTACCCGGTCGGCTTTCATGTGGGCGCCGCCCTCGACCTTGCGCATATATTTCTCCATCTCCAGGGAGACAGGGCCGTCGGCGGTGAGACAGCAGGCGCCGGACTTCAGGATGGAGGAGATGCGCACCTCCTTTACCTGGTCGCCCAGAGCCTCCTTCACGGCCTCCAGCACGCCCATTCCGGCCTCGGCCTTCTCCTCGGCGGCCTTCTTCTCCTCCTCAGTCTGGGGCAGAGCGTCCTCCTCGTTGACCGACTTAAACTGCTTGCCGTCGATTTCGCCCAGGGCCTTCATGACAAAGTCGTCCACATCCTCTGTGCAGTAGAGGATCTCATAGCCCTTGTCCAGGATGCGCTCCACCTGGGGGAGCTTGGCGATCTTGTCCACGCTTTCGCCGCAGGCGTAGTAGTAGAAGGGCTGATCTTCCGGCATCCGGTCCTTGTAGGCGGCCAAGGTGGTGTTTTTCTCTTCCTTGGAGGACCAGAACAGCAGCAGATCCTGGAGTACATCCTTGTGGGCACCATAATCGGACACCACGCCGTACTTGATCTGGGTGCCGAAGGCGCTCCAGAACTTCTCATATTTCTCCCGCTCGTCCTTCTGCATCTTGAGAAGTTCGGACTTGATCTTCTTCTCCAGAGCGGAGGCAATGACCTTCAGCTGGCGGGTGTGCTGGAGGACCTCACGGCTGATGTTCAGGGAGAAGTCGGCGGAGTCCACGACACCCTTGACAAAGCGGAAGTGATCGGGGAGCAGATCGGCGCACTTGTCCATGATCAGCACCCCGGAGGAGTAAAGCTGAAGCCCCTTCTGGTACTCACGGGTGTAGAAGTCGTAGGGCGTTTGGGCGGGGATATACAGCATGGCCTTATAGGTCACCGCCCCCTCGGCGCTGGTATGGATGACAGCCAGGGGGTCCTGCCAGTCATTGAACTTTTCCTTATAGAATGCGTTATATTCCTCGGGCTTGACTTTGGATTTCTGCCGCTGCCACAGGGGGACCATGGAATTGAGCGTCTTCCACTCCTTCACGGTCTCCCACTCGGGCTTATAGTCCTCTCCGGCATCGGCGGGCTTCTCCTTCTGGCGATAGTCCTCCACTTCCATGACGATGGGGTAGCGGATGTAGTCAGAGTACTTTTTGATCAGCTCCTGTAATTTGTAGGTTTCCAGATACTGATCGTAATTCTCTTCGTCGGCGTTGGCCTTGATGTGCATGATGATGTCGGTGCCGGGGGCATCCTTTTCACAGGCGGTGACAGTATAACCGTCGGCTCCGTCGGATTGCCACATCCAGGCCTCATCGCTGCCCCAGGCCCTGGAAATGACCGTGACATGGTCAGCTACCATAAAGGCGGAGTAGAAGCCCACGCCAAACTGGCCGATCACATCAATTTTGTCGGCAGCCTTGTCATCCTCGCTGAGACTGGCCTTGAACTGGCCCGAGCCGCTGCGGGCGATAGTGCCCAGGTTGGACTCCAGGTCCTCCTTGCTCATGCCGATGCCGTTATCGGATACGGTGAGAGTGCGCAGCTGCTTGTCGGGGACAATGGTGATCTTCAGGTCCTTGCGCTTGACATCCACGCTGTCGTCGGTGAGGGACTTGTAGGCCAGCTTGTCCTCTGCGTCGCTGGCGTTGGAAATGAGTTCCCGGAGGAAAATCTCCTTGTGGGTGTAGATGGAGTTGACCATCAGATCCAGCAGACGCTTGGATTCCGCCTTGAATTGTTTCTTTGCCATAGTTACTGATTCCTCCATGTATAATGAAAAAATTTTATAACAAAATTAAAATATACCGTTAGCACTCGCTTTTGATGAGTGCTAACGGTATCATAGCGCACTTAGTGGGAAATTGCAAGAGAGTTCACAATTTTTTTACAGATTGGAGTCCCGGGCCTCCAGGCCGGCGTAGGTCCGCCGGATACATGTTCCGGTATCGGTCAGATAATAGGAAGCGCAGTTGCCTTGAGTGATTTCGATGAGAGGGCCATTGAGATAGCACCAGCTGTTTGTGCCTCCGGGCAGGTCATAAAGCGGCTGCCCGTCCCGGTTATAGATGGTCCACTCTCCGCCGCTGGGAATGGCAAAGAGAAGCGGACCGCCTTCTCCCGTGCCGTCGAGAATGGTGAGGGCTCCCTTTTGGAGGGGGATGAGGACCTTTCCCTCCAGATCGGTCACAGCAAATGTGCTGCCCTGTTCCTCCCAGACGGAGAAGTATACCCGGTCGTTTCCAAACACAGACGGATATTCGGCCTGCGGGAGAGGGGAAGTAAAGGTGTGGGATTCATTGCCCCGGGTCAGGGTGATGGTTCCGTCTGCGGAGGTCTGGGAGGTCCAGTAGAAGGCCTGATTGTTATAATAGGAGTCCAGCTGATTGAACCAGTCCTGGGCACTGGAGGTGGATACCGCCCCGGTGTAGGGATCTAAAAACAGCGCGGTGTCCGCCAGGTCTCCGTAGACGCCCAGATAGATACGCCCATCCGCCCACTGGGCGGTGCCCGTGGTGTCTCCGGTGAACCAGGGAAAGGAACCGGGCTCATCGATTCCCAGTTCCGCCCAGGAGAACTGCCGCTGTTCCGCTCCGGTCTTGGCGTCAATCAGTGTCAGCCCATCCTGATCTCCCACGGCCACGCCGTCAGGATAGGCAATGGCACCCCAGTATTGGAATCCGGTCCACCAGCTGCCGTCCTCTGCAGCCAGAGCTACCAGGGTGCCCGCACCGGGCCGGCCCTGTTCCCGGTCTCCTTTGGTCAGGGTGTAGACAGGGAGTGTGTGCTCAGAGCGAAGGCCGGTGTCCTGGTCCGGCTGGGAATAGCTGCAGCGGCCGATGGAGCTGCATACCGCATCCATGACCAGAGTTCCATCCCGGGTCATCAGTCCATAAAACCAGGATGGGGAGGTATATGCAGGCTCCTCCTCCCACCAGGACAATGTCATGCCCAAAGCACCCTTAAAGGGCAGAAGGGAGCCATAGTCCGTTCTGGGGATAAGCTCTGGAGTGTAGGCCTCATACCACCGCTCTCCCAGCGCTGGTAGAGGGGCCTCCTCTGCCAGAACAGACCAGTTCGTCTGCACATTGGGGCCGGCGGGAGACTGGGAGGCTGAGGTAGAGTCTGTACCCTGCTCCGAGACGCACCCTGTCAGCAAAACACAGGCCAGGGCCAGAGCGGTCCATCTGCCATGGCGCATCATCCTACTCCACCCCTTCCATGACGGGCACATAACCCTCCCGTTCTGCCAGCTTTTGTCCCTCTGGACCCAGCACCCAGTCATAGAGAATCCAGGTAGGACTGTCTGCGGCGGTATTTTGATCGATGGCTACAAAGTAGGGGTTGAGGAAAGGATAGGTTCCCTGGCGGATGCTTTGGGCATCGGGAAGGACACCGTCCACCGACAGCACCTTCAATCCCTGGGCCATCTCCATGTCGTTGGCGTAGTAGTAGACAGTAAAGCCGATGGCGGCGGGGGTGTTGTCGTATTCCCGTACTGCGTCCATCAGCCCGGCCATAGAGTCGGGAATCCAGGCCTCCGGGGCCTCCATGGGGGTCAACTCCTCCATCACAAGCTTTTCAAACATAGTCTGACTTCCTGCCCCCTGATTGCGCTGGAAGGGGACGATCTCCAGGTCGTTGCCCCCCACCTCTTTCCAGTTGGTGATCTCGCCTGTATAGATTTTTTGCAGCTGTTCCGTGGTCAGATTGTCCACAGGGTTATCCTGGTTGACGACAAAAACCAGGGCGTCGGTGGCGAAGGGGGTGTAGAGCCAGTGGCCCTCCTCCTTCAGCTGGTCAAGGACCTCTCCCTCGGGTTCCGCCGCCAGCACTAGGTCCCGCTCCCCTGCCATGAGGTTGCGGTAGGACTGGGTGGTGCGGGAAAAATCCACCAGGTCGGATACCTGCTCCGGATCTTCCCCCAGCAGTACGGCGCACATGGCCTGGGCCAGGGGGACGGTAGAAGTAGAGCCGTCCAAACGAGGTAGATTTTCCCGGGTAAACACAAAGGAGGCCTGTTGGGACGCGGACGCGCCGGAGTCAGCGGAGGAGACTCCGCCGGTTCCGGGAGAACAGGCGGCAAGGGCCAGTGTCAAAGTCAGGACGACAGCGGTACAAGATAGGATTCGGTTCATCATCAATTCCTCCTGTGATACGGGGCAAAAGGGACTGCCCGAAGAACTTCTTGGGCTAAATTTCATTATATCAGAGCGGAAAGGGCCTATCATCACAAAATCTCTGCAAATCAGCTACAAATCGATGACAGATCCTTAAGAAATCTTCATAAATGAAAATCAGATTAAAATTGCCGCCGGGGGTTGACAAAAAGATATGGATGTATTATTGTACTAATCACATAATACAACAATACAGACATGGAGGGACGCACATGGAATGGAAGCTTACTGATGACCGTCCCATCTGGCTCCAGCTGACGGAACAGATGACCAGGCGGATCATCACAGGTGTCTATCCCCCCGGGAGCAGGCTGCCCTCAGTGCGGGAACTGGCCGCCGAGGCAGGAGTCAACCCCAACACCATGCAGCGGGCGCTGGCTCAGCTGGAGCAGGACGGCCTGGCCAAGGCAGATCGTACTGCTGGACGGATGGTTACGCAGGATACCGCTGTGCTGGAGGATGTCAGAAGGGCCCAGGCCCGGGTAGTAATGGATCAATATTTCAATGCCATGGCTGAACTGGGGTACTCCCCCGCTGAGGCTGCGGAGCTGCTAAAGGAGGAGAAGGAATGAGTGAGAATTTAATCGCCTGCCGGGGATTGTCCAAGGCATACGGGCGAAAGGCCGCCCTGTCCGGCGTGGATCTGGAGGTGGGTCGGGGAAGAATCGTAGGTCTGCTTGGTCCCAATGGAAGTGGAAAGACCACGCTCATTAAACTGATGTGCGGCCTGCTCCAGCCCACCACAGGGCAGATTGAAATTGGCGGCCTGCCCGTTGGCACGGAGACCAAGGCTATGGTCAGTTATCTGCCCGACCGGATGTATTTTGCCAACTGGATGCGGGCGGTGGATCTGTTCGACTTGTTTCGGGATTTCTACCGGGATTTTGACTATGAGAAGGCCATAGCCATGTGCCGCAGCCTGGGAGTGGAGCCTCACGACCGGCTGAAGACCATGTCCAAGGGCACCAAGGAGAAGGTGCAGCTGGTGTTGGTCATGGCCAGGAAGGCCCAGCTCTATCTGCTGGATGAGCCCATTGCCGGGGTGGATCCGGCGGCCCGGGATTTTATCCTCCACACTATTTTGACCAACTACAATGAGGAGGGCACCGTTCTCATCTCCACCCATCTGATTTCCGATATTGAAAAAGTGCTGGATGAGGCTATTTTTCTGAAAACGGGGAAGGTCATGCTCCATGAGACGGTGGACCATATCCGAGAGACTCAGGGCAAGAGCGTGGACGCCCTGTTCCGGGAGATCTTTCGGGCCCAGACTTTGGAAGGAGGCGAGTTCTGATGCTGGGTAAGCTGTTGAAGTATGATATTCGGGCCATGTGGAAGCAGTTCTCCATTATCTGGCCCGCGGCACTCATTATCGCACTGATCAACCGCTTCACCCTCCCCTTTAACCAGGGGAGCGGAAACGAGGTCGGGGTAAAAAGTGAGCTGCTGGCCGTGATCACCATTACCGTGTTCGTCGGCGTGATGTGCGCCATGTTTGTGGTGGCCATGGTCTTCGTCCTGACGCGGTTCTATCGGGGATTGCTGGGGGACGAGGGCTATCTGATGCACACCCTGCCGGTACAGACCTGGCAGCTGGTGCTGTCCAAGCTGATCTGTGCGGTTATTGTGACAGTTCTCAATGTAGTGGTGTCTTTCCTGGCCATGTTTTTGATGATGCCAATCAACTGGACGGCGCTGTTTGATGTAATCCAATGGCAGCGGCTGCTGCAGGGCCTGATGAAGCAGCCCGACGCCTTGCTGTATCTGGGAGAATTCTTCCTGCTGTGCGGCACCGCCCTGGCACTGATGGTGACTATGGTATATCTGTCCATGTCCATCGGCCACCTGTTTCACCGCCGCAGGGTCCTGATGAGCGTGGTGGCTTTCTTTGCCCTGGATATTGCGGGAAATCTGATCATCAGTTTTATCAACGAACTTGGTATGCTGAGATTCCTAAATAAAATGGCAGAGTGGGGCGGCCATACGGGCTTTTGGGTGGGAATTGTTCTGCTGCTGATTCCCGCTGTACTGATGTTTTTGGCGACCAGCTATCTGCTGAAGCACCGTTTGAATCTGGAATAAGAGGAGAGGATAACCATGAACGCCTGGGCTGTTTTTACCATTGCCTTTGCCTCTGTAGTGCTCCAGGCGTGGATCAGCCGCCGGGGCGAGCGCCACTGGTACATGAGCTGCATTGTCCCTCTGGCGTACGGAGGCGTGGTGGCAGGGATGTTCCTGGGAGATGATCTCATCCGTGCCCTGCAGATTATCCTCTTTGGTGCAGTTATTCCCATCTTTCTGCTGCTCTCCTTTCGGCGAAGAGAAAAAATGCGCAGGGATGAGGAAAAGACTCCGGAGATCTGAAAAGACATAAAAATTCCGCCCGGCTTTGGCCGGGCGGAATTTTTGATTTGTGTTATTACTTGTTGTAGGAGTCAAAGGCGTCCAGAACCTCCTGCCGGGGGGCAGGAGTAATAAGAGAGACCACAATGATGGCTGCGCTGGCGCACAGGAAGGCGGGCAGCAGCTCGTAGATGGCCAGGGCCCCGCCCATAGGGGTGATGAGGTACTTCCACACAAAGACCATCATGCCGCCCACCACCATGCCGGCCAGGGCCCCGTACTTGTTGGACCGCTTCCAAAACAGGGCAAAGAGAATGGTGGGGCCGAAGGCTGCGCCAAAGCCGGCCCAGGCGAAGGATACCACCCGGAACACAGAGCTGTTGGGGTCCCGGGCCAGGAAGGCGGCAATGAGGGAGATGACCACCATGGTGGACCGGGCCACGGTCACGCCCTTTTTGCCGGAGAGGTTGAGCCCCAGGAATTCCGCACCCAGGTTTTGAGACACGGAGGAAGAGGCGGCCAGCAGCTGGCTGTCAGCGGTGGACATGGTGGCGGCCAGAATGCCGGCCAGGATGACGCCGGCGATCAGAGCGGCGAGAACGCCGTACTGGCTGATCAGGGTGGAGATGCGTACAACGATGGTCTCGGCGTCGGCCAAAGACTCCAGAGTGCCGGCCTTGGTCATGGCGTTGCCCACCACACCAATGATGATGGCCACCGTCATAGAAATGACCACCCACACGGTGGCCACCCGGCGGGAGAGCTTCAGCTTCTGCTCTTCCTCAATGGCCATAAACCGCAGAAGGATGTGGGGCATGCCGAAGTAGCCCAGGCCCCAGGCCAGCAGGGAGCAGATGGTGAGCAGGCTGTAGGGATTGGAGCCGCCGGTGGAAGGATCATAGATATTGGACAGGGACAGATAGCCGGCCATGGATTTGGCATTGTCCAGCACAGCATCCATGCCGCCGGCCTGGGTCACGCCAAAGCCAAGTACCACCACCAGGGCGATGGTCATGATAATAGATTGGACCAGATCGGTGAAGGAGGCGGCCAGGAAACCGCCCATGACTGTGTAGATCACGATGACGGCGGCGGAAATCAGCATGGCGGTGAGGTAATTGATGCCGAACAGGCTGGCAAAGAGCTTTCCGCAGGCGGAGAAGCCGGAGGCCAGATAGGGGATGAAAAACACGATGATGACCACGGCGGCGATGGCGGACAGCAGGCTCCGGTCATCCCCCCAGCGCTTGGAGAAGAACTGGGGAACGGTGATGGCGTCCAGCCGGTGGGAATAGCGGCGGATGCGCCGGGCCACGATGAGCCAGTTCAGGTAGGTGCCGATAGCCAGGCCGATGGCGGTCCAGCTGGCTTCCGCCAGTCCGGTGAGGTAGGCCACGCCGGGCAGGCCCATGAGAAGCCAGGAGGACATATCGCTGGCCTCGGCGCTCATGGCGGTGACAAAGGGGCCCAGCTTTCGCCCGCCCAGGTAGAAATCGTCCACAGACTCATTCTTTTTGGAGTAGACCACGCCGATCCACAGCATACCCAGCAGATAGACCACGATGGCCAACATAATCAGTACTTGTGCCATATTCTCGCTCCTTTTTCTCCCTCCACACACAACCGGAGGGTGCAATGGTGGTATTATAGCACACACTTTCCAAGAACAAAATACAGAATGATGTATAGAACTAATTCTGTA
>CALWOR010000055.1 GCA_944383205.1 uncultured Oscillospiraceae bacterium
CCCTGGTCACCCTGCTCACCGTGATGAAGTCCCTGCCCCTGGCCTATAACAAGGACATGCAGGAGGACAAGGAGGCCCTCTTTGACGCCATCGACACGGTGGAGCTTTGCCTGCCTGTCTTTGGAGCCATGCTGGACACCCTCACCGTCCGACCCAAGAACATGGCCAAGGCGGCCTCCGGCGGCTTCATCAACGCTACCGACTGTGCTGACTACCTGACCAAGAAGGGCCTGCCCTTCCGGGAGGCCTATATGATCGTGGGCCGTCTGGTGAATATGTGCATCAAGACCGGGGACACCCTGGATACCCTGGCCCTGAAGGACTTCCGGGCCATCTCCTCCCTCTTCGACGAGGATGTGTACGAGGCCCTGGCCCTGAAGACCTGCGTCAACGAGCGCAAGGTCTACGGCGGCCCGAGCAAGGAATCTGTGGAGAAGCAGATCGGCCTTATCGAGGAATTTGTCAGCGCCCGACAGGAGTAAGCCGCCGGAGACCTTATCCCCGCCAAAGGCGGGGCGCGCCGGCAGGCGCGTAATTTGAAGCGAAGCGGAAAATTCCGCAGGCGGAATTCACTTCCGCCGAGGAGTTTAAATCCCTGGGGCCCCGTCCGGAGGGCCTCCGGACGGGAACTACGGCGGCCCCAGCAAGGAGAGCGTGGAGAAGCAGATTGCTCTGATCGAGGAGTTTGTACAGGACCGGCAGCAGTAAGTCCGGGCCAAGGGGAAAAGATTTTCAGAAAAGAGTGGGACATATGAGCAAACCCAAGGTATACATTGACGGCAAGGAGGGCACTACCGGCCTTCAGATCTACGAGCGGCTGGGAAGCCGGGAGGACATTGAGCTGCTGCTCATTGACGAGGACAAGCGCAAGGATACCCAGGAGCGAAAGAAATTTCTCAACGCCGCCGACCTGGTCTTTCTCTGCCTGCCCGACGCCGCCGCCCTGGAGGCGGTGACCCTTATTGAGAATCCGAAGACCAAGGTCATCGACGCCTCCACCGCACACCGCACCGCCCCGGGCTGGGTCTACGGTTTTCCTGAGCTGCTGCCCGGGCAGCGCCAGCGGATCAAATTTTCCAGCCGGGTGGCAAATCCCGGCTGCCACGCCACGGGTTTCCTCTCAACTGTGGCCCCACTGGTCAACCTGGGTATCCTGCCCAAAGACTACCCACTGGCCTGCTACTCCCTGACGGGGTACTCCGGGGGCGGCAAAAAGCTGATTGCCGAGTATGAGGCCCCTGACCGGGACAGCCGTCTCAGCGCTCCCGCCCCCTATGCCCTGGGGATGAGCCACAAGCACCTGCCTGAAATGCAGGCGGTGGCCGGACTGACCATGGCCCCCAACTTCCTGCCGGTGCTGGGAGACATCTATAAAGGAATGACCACCTGCGTCATGCTCCAGAACAGCCTTTTGAAGGGAAGCCCCAGTGCCCAGGACATCCGGGACCTGCTGTGCAACTACTACGAGGAGCAGAAGCTGGTGCGGGTGGCGGAGTTTGGGGGAAGCGGCCCCCGGCTCTATACCAGCGAGCTGGCCGGTAAGGACTTTTTGGAGATCACCGTCTCCGGCAGCGGGGAGCAGACCCTTCTCAGCGCCCAGTTCGACAACCTGGGCAAGGGAGCCAGCGGCGCCGCCGTCCAGAATATGAACATCATGCTGGGCTTTGAGGAAACTGCCGGACTGAATCTGGAATAACAGCGGGAAGGACCCATAAAAATCTGATGAAAAGGTGAGCGTTATGTTGAAAGAAATTTCCGGCGGCGTGTGTGCCGCTCAGGGCTTCAAGGCCGCCGGCATCCACTGCGGCGTCAAGGCCAGCAGCAGCCCGGATAAAAATGATCTGGCTCTGATCCTTTCGGACAAGGAGTGTACCGCCGCCGCCACCTACACTCTCAATCGGGTGAAGGCCGCCCCCATTTATGTGACCATGGACCACCTGGAGAACGGAGTGGCCTGGGGCGTGGTAGCCAACAGCGGCAACGCCAACGCCTGCTGCCCCATGAGTCACGAAAACGCCGAGGCCATGTGTGTGGCCGCCGCCCAGGCCACCGGCCATGAGCCCGAGGACTTTGTGGTGGCCTCCACCGGTGTCATCGGTCAGACCATCAACATCTCCGCCATCCAGGCCGGGATGCCCCAGGTGGCCGCTGCCCTGAACGGCGACGGCTCCGATGCCGCTGCCAATGCCATCATGACCACCGACACGGTGAAAAAGGAGATCGCCGTCTCCTTCACTGTAGGGGGCAAGGAAGTGAAGATGGGAGCCATTGCCAAGGGATCCGGCATGATCCACCCCAACATGGGCACCATGCTGGCCTTTATCACCACCGACTGCGCCATTACCCACGAGATGCTCTCCGAGGCCCTTCACGAGGTAGTGGGCCGGACCTTCAACCGTGTCACCGTGGATGGGGATACCTCCACCAATGATACCTGCGTAGTGCTGGCCAACGCCATGGCGGGCAACGGCCTCATCGAGTGGAAGGACGAGAGCTATGAGGCCTTTAAGGAGGCCCTGGAGTATGTGTGCCGCTATCTGTCCCGGGCCATTGCCGGGGACGGGGAGGGGGCCAGCAAGCTGGTCACCTGCAAGGTGTCCGGCGCCCGCAGCGAGGAGAGCGCCGAGCGCCTCAGCAAGGCTGTTGTGGGCTCTGCTTTGGTGAAGGCGGCCATGTTCGGCTCCGACGCAAACTGGGGAAGAGTACTGTGTGCCATGGGCTACTCCAAGGCGCCCTTCCGTCCCGAGCATGTGGATGTGTCCTTCCAGTCCTGCGCCGGGGAGATCCTGGTGTGCAAGCAGGGGGACGGCCTTATCTTTGACGAGGACAAGGCCAAGGAGATCCTGTCCCAGAAGGAAGTCATCATCGCCGTGGACCTCCACGAGGGGGATGAGAGCGCCGAATGCTGGGGCTGTGACCTCACCTATGACTATGTGAAGATCAACGGGGACTACCGAACTTAAAGACAGTTGGGGATTAGGAGTGAGGGATTAGAGATTTGGCTGAAAGCCGGATTTCTATGATAGAATTCCTAATTCCTCATTCCTAATCGAACAAAGGTGGCTGATTTGAATGTCTTTTAATGAAATCGATCGGGCCCAGGTGCTGGCCGAGGCCCTGCCTTATATCCAGAAATATTACGGCAAGACCATTGTGGTGAAGTACGGCGGCAATGCCATGATCTCCCAGGAACTGCGCCGGGCCGTCATCTCTGACATCGTCCTGCTGTCCCTGGTGGGTATCCGGGTGGTGGTGGTCCACGGAGGTGGTCCCGAGATCAGCGGTATGCTGAAGAAGGTGGGCAAAGAGTCCACCTTTGTGGATGGACTGCGCTATACTGATGAGGAGACCATGGAGATCGTGCAGCAGGTGCTGTGCGGTCAGGTGAACAAGGATCTGGTTGCCACCCTGAACCGCATGGGCGGCCGGGCTCTGGGCCTGTGCGGCCTGGACGGCGGTATGTTCCAGGCAAAAAAGCTGGATGAGAAGTACGGCCTGGTGGGCGAGATCCGCCATGTTGACCCCCGTCCGGTGACCGACGCCCTGGCCGGCGGCTATGTGCCCGTGGTATCCACTGTGGCTCAGGGGATGGACGCGGAGGTGTCCTACAATGTGAACGCCGATACTGCCGCCGCCAAGCTGGCTGTGGCCCTGGGGGCAGAGAAGCTCATCCTCCTCACCGATGTGCGGGGCCTTCTCCGGGACCCCAAGGACGAGAATACGCTTATCTCCGAGCTGCAGCTCTCCTCCGTCCCGGCCCTGGTAAGGGAGGGGATCATCACCGGGGGCATGATCCCCAAGGTGGACTGCTGCGTGGAGGCGGTGCGTTCCGGGGTGAAGTCAGCTACCATCCTGGACGGCCGGGTGGAGCACTCCATCCTCATCGAGCTGCTGTCTGACGCGGGCATCGGCACCATGCTGATCCAGTGAGCAGACGGAAAATAGTATAGAAGGGGGCAGCTATATGACCTTTGAAGAAATCAAAGCCCTGGATGAGCAGTATGTAATGCACTCCTACGGGCGTTTCCAGGTGGCGATCGACCACGGCAAAGGGGCTACCTTGTGGGATGTGAACGGCAGGGAATATATCGACTTTACCTCTGGCATCGGGGTGTGTTCCCTGGGCTATGCCGATGAGGGGTGGCAGAAGGCCATCGCTGCCCAGACTGCCAAGCTGGGACACATCTCCAACCTCTTTTACACCGAGCCCTATGCCAAGGCGGCTCAGAAGCTGTGTACCCGCACGGGGATGAGCAATGCAATGTTTGCCAACTCCGGGGCCGAGGCCAACGAGGCCATGATCAAACTGGCCCGGAAGTACTCCTATGACAAGTACGGCAAGGGCCGGGGGACCGTCATCACCCTCCATAACTCTTTCCATGGCCGGACCATTACCACCTTGGCAGCCACCGGTCAGGACAAGTTCCATGACTACTTCTTCCCCTTCACCGAGGGGTTCCGCTATGCCGATGCCAACAATCTGGACAGCGTGGAAGAGGTGGCGGGCCACGATGTGTGCGCTGTGATGATGGAGCTGGTCCAGGGGGAGGGCGGCGTGCTGCCTCTGGATGAAAAGTTTGTTCAGGATGTGGCAGACCTGTGCAAAAAGCGGGACTGGCTGCTGCTGATCGACGAAGTGCAGACCGGCGTGGGCCGCACCGGTACCCTGTTTGCCTTCCAGCAGTACGGTATCGAGCCCGATGTGGTGTCCTTTGCCAAGGGCATTGCCGGAGGGCTGCCCTTCGGGGGCGTGATGGCCAATGAGAAGTGCCGGAATGTCTTCACCCCCGGTACCCACGGCACCACCTTCGGGGGCAACCCCGTTTCTGCCGCCGCCGCCTGCTATGTGCTGGACACCATCGACGAGGACCTGCTGAAGCAGGTGAAGGAGAAGGGCGCCTATATCCGCGCCGCTGTGGAGGAGATGGACCTGCCCTGTCTGGGTCAGGTCCGGGGCCTTGGCATGATGCTGGGCGTGGAGATCAAGGGTGAGAAGACCAACCGGGAGCTGGCCGCCGCTCTCATCGACAACGGCCTTCTCTGCCTCACTGCCGGTCCGGGCCTGCGCTTTCTGCCCCCTCTGGTCATCACCAGGGAGGAGATTGACAAGGGCCTGGCCATCCTGCGCGGCACCCTCAGCCAGTTCAAAGGAGTGTAAGCCTGATGACAAAAGATCTCTTAAAGCTGCTGGACCTGTCCAAAGAGGACATCGTCCACATTCTGAATACCGCCGATCAGCTGAAATATGATCAGAAGCACCGCATCCCCCACGACTACCTCCGGGGAAAGACCCTGGCCATGAGCTTTGAGCAGACCTCCACCCGGCGTCGGGTGACCTTTGAGACAGGTATGTTCCAGCTGGGAGGGCACGCCCTGTTCCTCTCGGGGAAGGAGAGCCAGATCGGCCGGGGTGAGCCGGTGGAGGACACCGCCCGGGTGCTGGACCGGTACTGTGACGGCATTATGATCCGCACCTTCGGCCAGGAGGAAGTGGAAAACCTGGCCAAAAATACCAAGATCCCCGTCATTAACGGCCTCACCGACTTCTGTCACCCCTGCCAGGTGCTGGCCGACCTGCTTACCATCCGGGAGTATAAGGCGGTGCTGGAGGGGCTGAAGCTGTGCTACATCGGCGACGGCAACAATATGGCAAACTCCCTCATTGTAGGCGGCCTGAAGATGGGCATGGAGGTGTCCGTGGCCTGTCCTGAGGGGTATGACCCTGATCAGAAGGTGCTGGATTTTGCCAAGAGCGATCCTGCTCACAAATTCTCCCTCTTCCGCACCCCCAAGGAGGCGGCAGTGGGCGCCGATGTGATGATCACTGATGTGTGGGCCTCCATGGGCCAGGAGGAGGAGCGGGCTGTCCGTGCCAAGGCCTTCGCCGGATACCAGATCAATGCCGAACTCATGGCGCTGACCAACGAGGGATGTATGGTGCAGCACTGTCTGCCCGCCCACCGGGGTGAGGAGATCACTGCCGATGTGTTTGAAGCCCACGCTCAGGAGATCTTTGACGAGGCGGAGAACCGTCTCCACGCCCAGAAGGCAGTTATGTACCTGCTGATGAAAGATGAAGAGGATTAATCCTGCAAAAAATATTTTTCAGAGAAAAAATCTGTAAACCGGAATTGAAATGAAAAAGAGAAAAACCGCGATTTGTTGCGGTTTTTCTCTTTTTTTCAAATATATGGAAAAATACTGAATAAGAAAAAAGATATAAGACATTAATTTACTAAATAAAAAATTGGTCAAAGTGACGAAGAAACGCAAGAAGCATTGCATTATAACTGCGTAAAGAGTATAATTGATTTTGTTAAAAAGCCGCAAAGAAGTAAGGAGGTGGAAACGGTTCCACGGCTTTTTGGCTGAAGCTTGTGTTTGTCGTTTGGAAAGGATCAGGGTGTGTGTGCCCTGTCACTGCACGGAAAGCCTGTGCCCAAGGACAAAGAGAGCGAACTGTGTTTAGGAGGGAAAATAAAATGGAAAACAGCGTAAAATCCAACGCGAGAAACGGGGCCAATATTCTGAAGTTTATTGTGCTCAATCTCATTGGTATCTTTATGTTCTTTGTCACCATTACCATTGGCGGGAGCAGTTCCATCCCTGTGGACCATGTGGTGACCGCCATTCGCAAAATTCCTTACTTTGACCTGGTTTATGGTGCGGCCATCGTGGTGGTGGGCGCGGTGCTGCCCTTTATCCGCAAGACCTGGAACAAGGACAAGGTAACTATGTTTTTTTCCTTTTTGAAGCTTCTGGCTATCCCCTTCCTCATTGTCTGGCTGACCAAGGCCGGCCCTGCCCGCTGGTTTGAAGATGACATGATGCCTTTTATCTATAACAAAGTCGTCCTGCCCGTCACCTCCCTGGTGCCTGTGGGCGCCGTGTTCCTGGCCTTCCTCATCAACTATGGCCTGATGGAGTTTATCGGTGTGTTCATGAAGCCGGTCATGCGTCCTATCTGGAAGACCCCCGGCCGTTCCGCGGTTGATGCGGTGGCCTCTTTTGTGGGCAGCTACTCCGTGGGTCTGCTGATCACCAACCGGGTGTACAAGGAGGGCTTCTACTCCACTAAGGAGGCCTCCATCATTGCCACAGGCTTCTCCACTGTGTCCGCCACCTTCATGATCGTGGTGGCCCGGACTCTGGGATTGCTGGATCACTGGAATGTGTACTTCTGGTCCACACTTGTGATCACCTTCATCGTTACGGCCCTTACCACCCGAATTTATCCCTTGAGCAAGAAGCCTGACACCGGATACAACGGTATGCCTGTTGTGCCTGAGCCTGTTCCTGAGAAAGGCAAGCTTCTCTCCACCGCCCTGGACGAGGGCCTGGAGGCCTGTGCCAAGGCCCCCGGCATTGTGGAGGGCATTGTAAAGAACTTCATCGACGGCCTGAACATGGCCCTGGGCATTGGTCCTTCCCTCATGTCCATCGGTTTCCTGGGCCTGCTGCTGGCGGAGTACACCCCCGTGTTCGACATCATCGGCTACATCTTTGTTCCCTTTGCTATGGTGCTTGGATTCGGCCCCGAGGCCGTGATGATGGGTAAGAGCTGCGCCATCAGCCTGGCGGAGATGTTCCTCCCCGCCAATATCGTGGCCAACGCCTCCCCCATGTCCCAGTATGTGACCGCCATCGTGTGTGTGTCTGAGATCCTGTTCTTCTCCGCCTCCATCCCCTGTGTTCTTGGTACCGACATTGACATCTCCCTGAAGGATATTCTCATTGTCTGGGTGGAGCGCATCATTCTCTCTCTGATTATTGCCGCTCTGGTGGTGCGATTCCTCTTCCCCCTGCTGGGCGTGCCCCTCTAATCCATAACAAGCTGAAATCCGGGACCTCTGGTCCCGGATTTTTTTATACCTATTGGCAGGCGGGTCGGCTCTGCTCCATAAGGATCTCCCGCCGGAGCGGCCGGTAGACAGTGAAGTACATGGTCAGGCTGCTGGCCAGGCCACCCACCAGCTGGGATACCGCTTCGGCGGCAAAGACGCCCATGGTGCCCATCCAGATGGGCAGGATCACGGTGAGAGGGGCATTGATGATCGCCTTGCGGAGCAGGGAGAAAAATACCGCCTGTTTGGCGTGGCTCAGCCCCACAAAGACCGACTGGGCGGCCACCTGAAGGGACATGAAAATAAACAGCCCGAAGTAGACCCGCAGGGCGGGGACACCCTTGGCAATGACCTCGGGGTCGTCGTTGAAAATAAAAATAAGCGCCTGGGGGAAGATCATGGCCACTGCCCAGAACACTGCGGCGTAGGCTACCGTTACCCCCACGGAGAAGCGGATGGACTCCCGTACCCGGGAGGGCTTTCCCGCCCCATAGTTGAACCCCATCACCGGCTGGGAGCCGTTGGTCAGACCATGGACGGGCATGATGAAGACCTCACGCAGAGAGTTGATGATGGTCATAATGCCTACATACAGGTCTCCGCCCCAGGCCTGGAGGGTGGCGTTGCACACCACCTGGACCAGGCTGTTGGTCATGTTCATAAAGAAGCCGGACAGGCCCAGGGAGATGATCCTGCGCACCCGCCGCCCCTCCAGCCGGAGGGCGGAAGGCCGCAGACGGATAAGAGCCCTTCGACCCGTGAGAAAGAGCATCACCCACGCCGCCGATACCCCCTGGGAGATGACGGTGGCCAGAGCCGCACCCTTCACCCCCATGTTGAACACAAAGATGAACAGGGGATCCAGAAGCAGGTTCAGCACCGCTCCGATGACCACGGTCATCATCCCCGTGGCGCCGAAGCCCTGGGCGTTGATAAAAGGGTTCATCCCCAGACTGATCATCACAAAAAGAGTGCCCAGCAGATAGATGGTCATGTAGTCGTCAGCGTAGGGGAAGGTGTTGACACTGGCCCCGAAAAGGTAGAGAATGGGCTCTTTCAACACCATAAAAAAGGCGGTGACCGCGGCGCCCAGCAGAATGAGCAGGGTAAAGGCATTGCCCATTACCAGCTCCGCCTCTTTCTTGTCTCCCTGGCCCCGGCAGATGGAGAAAAGGGGGCCGCCGCCGGTACCGCAGAGGTTGGCAAAGCCCATGATGATAGAGACGATGGGGATGGTGATGCCCAGACCGGTAAGGGCCAGGTGGCTGCTTCCTGGCAGACGCCCCAGATAGATCCGGTCCACCACGCTGTACAGTACATTCACCAGCTGGGCCGCCGTCATGGGAACGGCCAGGGACATGATGTTGCGGGGGATGCTGCCCTTGGAAAAGTCGTGTTCGTTTCGTTCCACGGCCATTCCTCCTTCCTGAGAAATCACGGACCGCCGGCGGGAAGACGCCTGCGGCCCGTGTGATTGTGTGTGCTTGACAAAAGAGCTCAAAGAGCTTGAATATCGGCGATCAGTGCGTCAATATCCTCGTCAGTGGTGGACCAGGCCACGCAGAAGCGCACGGCGGTGTGGTCCTCGTCGGGCTTGCACCACCAGCAGCTGGTATAGTTCTCGCTGAGCTTTGCCAGGTCCTCGTCCGGAAGGAGGGGAAACTGCTGGTTGGTGGGGGAGGGGATGAGCAGGGAATAGCCCTTGTCCAAAAAGGCCTTCTGAAGGCGCATGGCCTGCCCAACAGCCTTTTTACCGATCTCCTGGTAGAGGCCGCCTTCCATGAGAGCCTCGAACTGTACCCCCAGCAGCCGCCCCTTGGCAAGCATGCCTCCCCGCTGTTTGATGAGATAGCGGAAGTCGGACTTCAAAGCCTCGTTGGTGATGACCACCGCCTCACCGAAGAGGGCCCCGGCCTTGGTGCCGCCGATGTAGAACACATCGCACAGCCGTGCCAGGTCGGGCAGGGTGATGTCCGAGGCGGCCAGGCCGTAGGCCATTCGGGCCCCGTCCACAAAGACAGTCATATGATAGCGGTGGGCGGCCTGACAGATGGCCTCCAGCTCCCTGAGGGTGTAGACAGTACCCATCTCAGTGGGGTGAGAGAGATAAACCATACCGGGCTGGACCTTATGCTCCACGCTGGGGTCGGCGTAGTGGGCCTGACAGATCTGTTCGATCTGGGCGGCGGTGAGTTTGCCGTCCTGGGAGGGGACGGGGATGATTTTATGGCCGGTAGCCTCTACCGCCCCCGTCTCGTGGTCATTGATATGGCCCATTACCGTGCTGACCACCCCCTG
>CALWOR010000056.1 GCA_944383205.1 uncultured Oscillospiraceae bacterium
AAAAGATTTAATTCTTTTGTAACATTTGCAGAGAACTTTTTTAATGATTCTTGGATATACTCATACTCGCAAGGCAAGAACATCTTTTCATTCTATCCTCCAATTTCTTTGAAAGGCTGATGGGTCGCTCCATCAGCCTTTCCTCCTTTTTCAGGGAGGATTGTGGAAAAATTTTTACAGATTTTGATTTTTTAGAAAAAGCGAACTCCGATTTAATCCTTTTGTAACAACTGGGGATGGAATTGTTAATAACTTTTCCGTATCATAACACTTGCAAGAGACAGTTCGTTTCATTTTAATCCTCTTTTTCAACAGAAGACCCCGGTGCCTTGGAGCGGGCGCCGGGGATTTCTGTTTCTTTTGGGAATGTTCCAGTTGTCCTTTCTTTTGGCAGACGAAGAAAACAGCGCCCCAGTCGGGGCGCTGTTTTTATAGATCAAATCAGCACTTCTCAAAGATGGTGGCAACGCCCATACCGCCGCCGATACACAGGGTGGCAAGGCCCTTCTTGGCCTCGGGACGCTTCTGCATCTCGTGGAGCAGGGTGACGATGATACGGGCACCGGAAGCACCCACGGGGTGACCCAGGGCGATGGCGCCGCCGTTCACATTGACCTTGCTCATATCGAAGCCCAACTCGCGGGCCACGGCGATAGACTGAGCGGCAAAGGCCTCGTTGGCCTCCACCAGGTCCATATCCTCGATCTTCAGGCCGGCCTTCTCCATGGCCTGACGGGAGGCGGGAACAGGACCCACACCCATGATCTTGGGATCCACGCCGCCCTGGCCCCAGGAAATCAGCTTGGCCATGGGCTTCAGGCCGTACTTCTCAACAGCTTCACCGGAGGCCAGGATAATGGCGGCGGCGCCGTCGTTGATGCCGGAGGCGTTGGCAGCGGTGACACGCTGGACATGCTTTTTAGCGTCAGCCTCGTGGATCTGGGTGGGCTCAAAGGTGTGGACGATTTCGTCCTCTACGCCCTCAGGGCCTACAGGGAAGGCGCCCCGCAGCTTGGAGATACCCTCGGCAGTCACACCGGCACGGGGGAACTCATCTACCTTGAACTCCACAGTCTCCTTCTTCTTCTTGATCATCACAGGGACGATCTCATCATTGAATCGACCGGAGTTGATGGCGGCCTCAGCCTTGTTCTGGGAGGAAGCAGCAAACTCATCCAGCTCTTCCCGGGTAATTCCCCACACATCGCAGATATTCTCGGCGGTGGTGCCCATGTGATAGTTGTTATAGGCATCCCACAGACCGTCCTTGATCATGGTGTCCATCATCTTGTTGTCACCCATCCGGGCACCCCAACGGGCGGCGGGCAGGGCATAGGGAGCGGCGGACATATTCTCAGTGCCGCCGGCCACGATGATGTCAGCATCTCCAGCCAAAATGGACCGAGCACCCTCAATCACGGACTTCATACCGGAGCCGCAGACCATACCGACGGTATAGGCGGGAACGGAGGTGGGCACACCTGCCTTCAAAGCAGCCTGACGAGCTACATTCTGGCCCAGACCGGCGGTGAGAATGCAGCCGAACATCACTTCATCCACCTGCTCAGGCTTCACATTGGCCCGATTCAGTGCTTCCTTAATCACAACCGCACCCAGATCAGCGGCAGGGGTATCCTTCAGAGAACCACCGAAGGAACCGATGGCGGTACGGCAGCAGCTAACAACATAGATGTCTTTCATAGTGTTTATACCTCCAGTCATTTGATGACGGCGCCCGACCCGGCGCCCCGATTTGATCCGCTCTTCTCTGTCATCATATCAGAGGGCGAAAGAAAAAGCAATAAAATTTTCCCGCGTTTTGGCTTTTCAGACCTGAAGAGGCCTGAAAAAGCCGCCTCAGCCGTTGAATTTTCCCATGGCACGGTCCAGCCCCTGGTCGAGGATGCATTCCACTGCATCGGCGGCCCGCTTGACTGCGGCGTCGATGGTCTTTTTGTCCTCTCCCTGGAATTTGCCCAGCACCCAGTCAGCCATGTCGTAGTCCGGATGGGGCTTCTCCCCCACCCCGATCCGCAGCCGGGGAAACTGGTCGGTGCCCAGATGCTGGATGATGCTTTTGAGACCGTTGTGTCCTCCGGCAGATCCTTTCAGTCGAATTCGTAGGCGGCCCACAGGCAGGGCGGTATCGTCAGAAACTACCAAAATCCGCTCTGGGGGGACTTTATAAAAGTCTGCTGCCAAGCGCACCGCCTCCCCAGACAGGTTCATGTAGGTGATGGGCTTCATTACCAGTACCTTTTCCCCGGAAATGGTAAAGATGTTGGTAAGTGCTTTGAACTTCAGGCGCTGGATGGGTTTATTCTGGCGCTCAGCCACCTCGTCGGCCACCATAAATCCCACATTGTGCCGGGTATTTTCATACTTGTCCCCAGGGTTACCCAGACAGACCAGGAGCCAACTGACCGCGCTGGAATCCTTTTTCAAAAACATAACTTTTCCTCGTTTCAGACTTAAAACGGGGGCAGGTAACATTACCTGCCCCCGCTGTTGGAGTGTTTTGTCTGTTCTTACAGGAACAGAGGAGATACAGAGGTCTCCATATAAATGTGGCTGATTGCCTCGGCAAACATATGGGCCACAGAGATGTACTTGATCTTGTCACACTGAATACCTTCCTTTTGGGGAATAGTATTCAGGAACATGACCTCGGTGAGAACGCTCTCTGTAATGCGTTGAACGGCAGGGCCGGACAGTACGCCGTGGGAGGCGCAAGCGGTAACATCTTTAGCCCCTCCGATTTCTACCAGAGCCTTGGCGGCGTGGCACAGAGATCCGCCGGTATCCACCATATCGTCCAGAAGGATGACATGCTTATCCCGGACATCACCAATAATATTCATAACCTCGGAGGAGTTAGCCTTTTGGCGGCGCTTGTCCACGATAGCCAGAGGCATACCCAGCTTTTGAGCAAAGGCACGAGCGCGGGCCACAGAGCCCACATCAGGGGAAACTACCATGGTGTCTGCACTGGTGTCTTTAAATTTACGGTTGAAATAGTCCACAAAAATGGGGGAGCCCAGAAGATTATCCACAGGAATATCAAAAAATCCCTGGATCTGATTGGCGTGCAGGTCCATGGTCAGCACACGATCAGCACCAGCCTGGGTGATCAGGTTGGCCACCAATTTGGCAGAAATAGGGTCGCGGGGTTTGGTCTTGCGGTCCTGACGGGCATAGCCAAAGTAGGGGATCACAGCGGTGATACGGCCAGCAGAGGCCCGCTTCAGAGCGTCGATCATAATGAGCAGCTCCATCAGCGCGTCATTGACGGTGCCGGGCTTACCGTCCTTGACAAAGGAACAGGTAGACTGGACTACGAACACATCTGAGCCGCGGACCGTCTCATAAATGGAAGCGAAGTTTTCCCCATCAGAGAAGCACCCTACCTCGCAGTTGCCCAGAGGGATGCCCAGCTCCATACAGATGTCTTTGGCCAGTTTGGGGTTGGAATTGCCGGTGAAAACCTTGATGTCCTTCCCGTGTGCAATCATAATTGAAATCCTCCAAATCTTTTTTGGGCCGCCGATCGCGCCTGCCGCCCGTTCTTATGTGACTATTTACTGTGGCTCAGCAGCCACGGAGTTACTTTTTTCCTTTTTTTTCGCGGTTGGATGCTGCCCAGCCCTCTTTGACCAGCTGGCGGGAGCGGCCGATGACCATGGCGTCGCCTGGAATATCCTCCGTCACGGTAGTGGCGGCCGCAATAAAGGCGCCGTCGCCAATCTTCACCGGAGGGACGAAGTTGGTGTTGCAGCCTACGAATACATTGCTTCCAATGGTGGTACGGTGCTTCTGGAAGCCGTCGTAGTTGCAGGTGACGGTGCCGCAGCCAAAGTTGCAGTTGTCGCCCACATCGCTGTCGCCCACATAGGTGAGGTGTGCCATTTTGGTGCCCTTGCCAAGGTTGCAGTTCTTCAGCTGGACAAAGGCACCGATCTTGGAGCCCTCTCCCACCACACAGTGGGGGCGGATATGGGTATAGGGACCGATCTGACAGTGGGGTTCGATCCGGCTCTCCTCGCACTGGGAGGCGTTGATGGTGCACCCCTCCCCCACCTGACAGTCGGTAAGCATGACCTGAGGGCCGATCTGGCAGTTGGGGCCAATGACAGTCTTGCCTCGGAGAATGGTGCCGGGCAGCAGCAGGGTGCCTGCCCCTACCGCCACATCCTCTTCTACATAGACGCTGGCGGGGTCCATCATGAGTACGCCGGCTTGAAGCAGTGCTTCCCGCTTGGCCTGCAGTGCGGACTGGTAATCTTTCATGAATGCCTCCTGAACAGACTGCCCATCTGCCGGGCAGAAATCAACTGCATACATTATAGCATATTATTTTGGCTTTTTCCATGACAATCAAAAAATTTTCAGAATGTCAAGATTCCAAAAATAGCCAAGAAAAAACTGTGAAAGTTGTAAAAAACCGCCCCTCCCTGTAAGGGAGAGACGGCCATTTGTATACGATCAGTAGACAGCCGGCAGGGGACGGACCCCCAGCCGTTCCCGAAGCCGGGAGGGACGGTAGATCCGCGAGATCTCCAGCCCGGCACAGATGGTGTCTACCAGGTCTACCAGCCAGGCCTCCAGGGACCGGGGCAGCGCGCCGCCCAGAGGCCACATGTGGGAAAGAATGATGTTGCGCTCTTTTGGAGAAAGGGTGGTGAGCTTTGCCGCATTCCGGGCGGCAAAGCGGGGGTGATCAAAGCACTGGTTGCCGGGGTGGGCGGATTTATCCTTGGAATCGTAGAGATACAAGTCATGGAGCAATCCTCCCCGGGCGGCGGCGTGGGCGTCCAGCCTCAGAAAGCGCGCCACCCGATAGGAATTGTAGGCCACGAAGAGGGAATGGTCCAGAGTGGTGACCGGGCCGTGGTGTTTCCAGCGGCCCATCATCCGCACTTGGTCGGAGTCCAGCAGTTCGCGGGTCAGTTCCAGAAATTCATGCTCACGGATTTTCAGGCTCATTGGAATCAGTCCTTTCCGGGCATATGCCCTTTGCTCAAGTCTATTTTACAATAAATCGTTGAAAAAGTCATTTCACAAATCTTGACAAAATCACCGGATTTGTCCCGTCCCTTTAACAATGAACTTATAGGTGCACAGCTCTTGAAGGCCCAGGGGGCCGCGGGCATGGAGCTTCTGAGTGGAGATACCCATTTCACAGCCCAGGCCAAACTCGCCACCGTCGGTAAAGCGGGTGGAAGCATTCCAATAGACAGCAGCGGAGTCCACCTGAGCCAAAAAGGCCCGGGCCCGGGAAGCGTCCCCGGTGATGATGGATTCACTGTGTCCTGTGGAGTGGGCGGCAATATGGGCGATGGCCTCCTCCGCCCCGTCTACTACCTTGACGGCCAGGATGTAGTCCAGAAATTCTGTATCGAAGTCCCTCTCCCCCGCGGGTTTGCCGGGAATGAGGGCGGCGGCGGTCTTGTCCAGCCGCAGCTCCACAGGTGGCTTGCTCTGGGCGGTCCGATCGCCGGTCAGGCGCTTGTAGAGCTTGGGAAGAAATTCCTCCGCAATGGCCCGGTCCACCAGGCAGACCTCGACGGCGTTGCAGACGCTGGGGCGGGAGCACTTGGCGTTTTCCACAATGTCCAGAGCCATATTTTGGTCGGCGAACCGGTCCACAAAGATGTGGCAAATGCCGGTGCCCGTCTCCAGAACGGGGACGGCGGCGTTGTCCACACAGGCGCGAATGAGACCGGCTCCCCCCCGGGGAATGAGCAGGTCTACATATCCTCTGGCGGCCATCAGTTCATTGGCGGAGGCCCGGGTGGTGTCTTCTACCAGCTGCAGGGCATCGGCGGGCAGACCTGCCTGGGTAAGTCCCTCCTTCAGTGCATCTACGATGGCGGCGGCGGAGCGGTGGGCTTCCTTGCCGCTGCGCAGGACGCAGGCGCTTCCTGCCTTCAGGGCCAAGGCTGCGGCGTCGGAGGTCACATTGGGTCGGGACTCGTAGATGATGGCGATGACCCCCATGGGGACAGCAGTTTTTTCAATGACCAGACCGTTTGGGCGCTCCACCCGACTGAGGACCGCACCTGCCGGGTCAGGGAGAGCGGCCACCTCCCGAATGCCCTGGGCCATGCCTGCAATACGGTCGGGGCTAAGGGCCAGACGGTCCAGCATGACCTCAGAGACGGTGCCCCGGGCTGACTCCAGATCCAGGGAGTTGGCGGAAAGAATGTCCTCCTGATGGGTAAGCAGAGCATCGGCCATGGCCAGAAGTGCGGCGTCTTTGGCCTGTGAATCTGCCAAAGCCATAGCCCCTTTAGCCCCCCGGGCGCGCTGAAGCAATTCCTGTGTGGTCATCCTATGTGTCCTCCTTCCCTTGCGCCCATGAAGCGGGTGCCTATGGCCTTCCCTTCAGCAATATCATAAAGCCGCTCAGGATGTTCACCGTTGGTGATGACCATGTCACAGCCCATGGCGGTGACCATCTTGGCGGCCCGGAGCTTTGTAGCCATGCCTCCGGTGCCCAAACTGGAGCCCACGCCTCCGGCCAGAGCCTCGATTTCCGGAGTGACTTCCTCTACCACGGGGATGAGCCGGGCATTGGGGTCCTTTCGGGGATCGGCGGTGTAGAGCCCCTCAATGTCGGAGAGAAGCACCAGCAAATCGGCCTTGACACAGCAGGCTACAATGGCTCCCAGGGTGTCGTTGTCCCCCACCTTGATCTCAGCGGTGGCAATGGTGTCGTTTTCATTGATAATGGGCAGGGCGCCCAGCTCCAGCAGACGCTCCATGGTGTTCTCAAAGTTTTCCCGGCGCTCTGGGTGGTCCACATCCTCACCGGTAAGGAGGACCTGAGCCACGGTGTGGCTGTACTGGAGGAAGAGCTTGTCGTAGGTGTACATGAGCTCACACTGGCCCACGGCAGCAGCGGCCTGCTTGGTGGGCATATCGGCGGGCTTGCCGGGCAGATTCAGCTTGCCCACTCCCATGCCGATGGCTCCCGAGGAGACCAGAATGACTTGGTGTCCGGCATTTTTTAAGTCAGAAAGTACTTTCACCAGCTCCTCCACATGGCGGATGTTCAGTCGGCCGGTGGTGTGGGCCAGGGTGGAAGTACCCACTTTTACGACGATCCTCATAAGCAAAACCCCCTTGTTTGAGTTAGGAATTTTTATTTGCCCAGGGACAGGGTCTTTTCATAGGCGGCAATGACCGCGTCCATGGCGGCGGCGCGGAAGCCCCTCTCCTCCAGGGTGCGTACGCCCTGAATGGTAGTGCCCCCGGGGGAACAGACGGCATCCTTCAGGGTACCGGGGTGCTTGCCGCTTTCCAGAACCATGTTGGCCGCGCCGGCGGCCATCTGGGCAGCATAAGCCAAAGCCTTGTCCCGGGGCAGTCCGCAGGCTACTCCCCCATCGGCCAGAGCCTCAATAAAGAGATAGGCATAAGCAGGACCGCAGCCGGACACGGCGCTGGCGGCGTCAATCAGGCGCTCCTCCACCGGGTCAACAAGTCCCGCCGGGGCCATAAGGGCTGCGAAGGATTCCAGCTCTTCCAGTGCTGTGTCCAGGCCGCAGTACTGGATCACCCCCGCTCCAATGGCGCAGGGGATGTTGGGCATCATGCGGATGACGGGGCAGTTTACTCCGGCCAGTTCGCGGATTCGGTGGCAGGAAAGGCCGGCGGCCATGGTCACCAGAATAAAACGGTCCTGCCGCTGAGCGAGTACAGGAGAGATCTCTTCCAGCATTCCGGCCATCATCTGGGGCTTTACCCCCAGGAAAATGAGCTGACATTCCCGGGCGACGGCGGCGTTGCCCGACAACTCTGCCCCAAGCAGCTGATCTGCCAGAGCCTGTGCTTTGGCGGGAGTACGGTTGGCCAGCAGAATGCGTTCGGCCAGCCCGCTATTTGCGGCGGCGGCGGCAATGGCGCCGCCCATGTTTCCTGTACCGATAAATCCGATGCTTTTATACATGGATGATCCTCCTTCTTACGCCCTCCCGGTTCTGCGGGGAAGGGCGGGAATCCACATCTGTTTGAACCATTGTACCATATTCTTGGTGAGAAGGGAAAGAAAAGATGTGGGAAGAAAAAGATAAGAAAACCTTAAGAAATCCTTAATGGCTTTTTTGAGGACTGTTGGATATACTGTGTGTACTAATACAGTTAGTACAGTTCTCCTCTGCTTATTAGGTGGAGGAAAAGATTATTTCCGGGTTTCCCGGAGAGAGGAGGGCACCATGCTCAGTTTGGATTATCGGGATGCCCGACCCATATACGAGCAGGTAAAGGACGGGCTGCGCCGGCTGATGGTGACCGGTGTGATCCGGGAGGGAGAAAAGCTCCCCTCGGTCCGGACCATGGCCGGAACGCTGGCCATCAATCCCAACACCATTCAGCGGGCCTATGAGGCATTGGAGGCCGAGGGGTATGTCTATTCCGTGCCGGGAAAGGGCTCCTTTGCCGCGCCCAACACTGGAGTGGATGAGAGTCGGCGCACAGAGTTATATCGGGCCTTTGACCAGGCGGCGGCGGAGCTGCTGTTTCTGGGCGTCAAGGGTCAGGAGCTGCGTTCCAGGATCGGACGCTTAGAGGGAGGCGGGAACTGATGATACAGGTCAACAATGTGGTCAAGACCTTTGACGGCTTCCGGGCCCTGGACGGGCTGACCATGCACGCCGAAAAGGGGTCCATTTACGGCCTGGTGGGGCCAAACGGAGCGGGAAAATCCACCATCCTCCGGCACATTATGGGCATCTACCGCCCGGACTCCGGATCGGTGCTGGTAGACGGACAGCCGGTTTACGAAAACCCGGCCGTAAAGGCCAAGATTGCGGCTATTCCAGATGAGCTCTACTACTTTACCTCCGCCACCACCCGCGACATGATGCGTTTTTACCGGGGGCTCTATCCCCAGTTTGACAACAAGCGGTATGAGGCGTTGAAGGAAGCATTCCCCGAGGTGGACGAAAACCAGCCTATTCGCCGTCTGAGCAAGGGCATGCAGAAGCAGAGCGCCTTCTGGCTCACCCTGTGCTGTAACCCCGAGGTACTGGTGCTGGATGAGCCGGTGGACGGCCTGGACCCGGTGATGCGCCGACAGGTCTGGTCCCTGCTTATGGGTGATGTGTCCCAGCGTGGGACCACAGTGCTGGTATCCTCTCACAACCTGCGGGAGCTGGAGGATGTGTGCGACCATGTGGGAGTCCTTTCCCACGGGAAGGTGCTGCTGGAGCGCTCTCTCACCGATCTTCAGGACAATGTGGTAAAGCTTCAGATCGCCTTTGAGGATGGGCAGCTGCCCGCATTGCCCAAGGATTTAAATGTTCTCCACACTACCCAGGTGGGGCGTGTTTTTACCCTGATCGTCCGGGGCAACCCCGGGGAGATCCGTACCCGTATGGCGCAATATTCCCCCATCCTCATGGAGGCCCTGCCCCTGAGTCTGGAGGAGATCTTTATTTATGAAATGGGAGGTGAGGACTATGGCGTGCGGGATATCGTGCTTTAATGGAACCCTGTACCGCAAATCTCTGACCCGGTTCTGGCCCCTGTGGGGGCTGTGGGGCCTCATCTGGATGTTCCTGATCCCCCTGCGCATGCTCAACCGGTATTTTGAGATCCTGCGGTGGGATACCTCTCTGTCCCAGGCGCAACATAGCCTATATGAGAATGCTCAGGCTCTTGGGGAGCTGCTCACACTGGGCGTGTGGCTGGCCTGTGCCTTTGGGGTACTGGCGGCCATGGCGGTCTTCGGCTATCTCTACAGTACCCGTTCCGCCTGTATGATGCATGCCCTGCCCCTGCGGCGGGAGACCCTCTTTACCACTCAGTATCTGGCAGGATTGTCCTTCCTGCTGCTGCCCTTAGCGGTGGTGGAAATTGTGACTTTGGCGGCGGAAATGATACTGCTGCCCACTTATGACTGGGCGGCCACGATCCCCACCTTGGGAATCGTTCTGCTGACCCTGGCGGGAGTGTGTCTCTTCTTCTACTCCTTTGCCAGCTTCTGCGCCATGTTTACCGGGCACATCCTGGCCCTGCC
>CALWOR010000057.1 GCA_944383205.1 uncultured Oscillospiraceae bacterium
ACCTTGGCCAGCTCCTCCACGCACATGGCGTAGGACAGCACATCGCCGCCGGCGCCGCCGTACTGCTTGGGGAAGTAGATGCCCATCATGCCCAGCTTGCCCATCTTCTCCACGGTCTCCATGGGGAAGCGCTCTTCCTCGTCGATCTCCTCGGCCAAAGGCTTGACCTCGTTCTCGGCGAACTCGCGGTACATCTTGCGGACCATCTCTTGTTCTTTCGACAGGTGAAAATCCATTTTGCAGTCCTCCTACTATAAAATACTGACTTCGATATCGTGAGCGCTTCCGCCCCGGGACCGGCCTTCCAGACCATAAGCGGTCCGCCGCGGCGGAGCATAACGATACATGGGAATGTCCGAACATCCCCGGGCTCGATTGAAGCCCCATCTTCGTTATATTTTTAACAAAGGTGGGGTAAAAAAAGAGCAACACGGGCCTGTCCGGCGTTGCGGGATTTATTGTACACACAGGGGTGTCGAATAAACTGAACAAAGTATATCATTCTTCCCCTTAAAATGCAAGGGGGAAAGTGCAGGAAATCCTTAATTTATCAAGAGAAAATGTAGATAAGTTCCTGTGAAATCATCGGAGGAGGGCATCAATTCCCACCGGTGCCGGAGGGAAAAGGAGGGTTTACAGTTTCAGGAAAAAGCACCGGAGGGGGAAGCCCCCTCCGGTGCGCCGCAGATCAAATTTACTTGGTGTAGTCGTAGAAGCCCTTGCCGGTCTTGCGGCCCAGCAGACCGCCGCGGACCATCTTCTTCAGCAGATAGGTGGGACGGTACTTGGAGTCGCCGAACTCGGTGTACAGGGTCTCCATGATGGCCAGACACACATCCAGGCCAATGAAGTCGCCCAGGGCCAGGGGGCCCATGGGGTGGTTGGCGCCAAGCTGCATGGACTTGTCGATGTCCTCCACGCTGGCGGCGCCGGTCTCTACCAGACCGATGGCGTCGTTGATCATGGGGATCAGCAGCTTGTTGACCACAAAGCCCGGGGACTCCTTGACCTCGACGGGGTCCTTGCCCAGCTCCTTGGCCAGATTATAGGTAAACTCAAAGGTCTCATCGGTGGTGTTGATGCCCCGAATGATCTCAATGAGCTTCATAGAGGGCACGGGGTTGAAGAAGTGCATGCCAATGAGGGGGTGCTTCAGGCCCCGGGCCATATCAGTGATAGGCAGGGAGGAGGTGTTGGAGGCGAAGATGGCCTCAGGCTTGCACAGCTCATCCAGCTCCTTGAACAGCTCCTTCTTGGTTTCCATGTCCTCTTTCACACACTCGATGACCAGATCGGCATCGGCAGCAGCGGACTTTTCATCCACCAGGATGTTGGCCATCAGGGCGTCCTTGGCCTCCTGGGTCATCTTGCCCTTGTCCACCCGCTTCTGAAGCGATTTGGCCAGGGCGTCTTTATGACGCTGGGCGGATTCAAGGCTGCTGGCGTACATGAGGACCGTATGGCCCTTGGCGGCAAAGACTTGAGAAATACCGCTGCCCATGGTGCCGGCGCCGAAAACTGCAACTTTCATACTGTTTCCTCCTATACTTGGTAATTCCGCCCCGGCTCCGAATCATCTAATCCAGGGCGGCTCCGCTCTCTTGTCCCACAGTATAACTGTTTTTGTATTCGGAAGCAAGGGTGAAAAGGGGATTTCCCTTAAAATTTTTCTTTGAGAACGAAATTTTCCTGAAAAATATAACAAAAAGGCTATGACTTTACTTGCTGAATTGTTATGACATCCCAAGCAGTTCCTTCTGGCTCCGGGCGATGCAGGCAGTCCCCGCCTCGTCCGTCCACTGGATCGCCTCCAGGCCGTGCTTCCAGCTGTCCGAATTCTGCTGGAGCAAGTTTCCCTCCCCCAGCTGCCACTGTCCTTCCCGGAAGACCAGGGGGAAGCGGATGTTGACCATATAGGCGCCGGGCAGGGGCAGCTCCTCACAGGTGATGTAGATGCTCAAATTGGCCCAGAGGACGCCGTCCTCCAGCGTGTGGACGCACACCTCGCTGCCCACGCCGGTAAAGGCTCCGTATCGGGACACATATTCCGACACATTCAGGATGGCTTGCTGTTTCCCGGTATCCAGGAGCGCCTGGTTGGTCTCCGGGTCAAAGACTGTGGTGAGGGGGAGGCGGGAGCAGTCAGGGACAGAGCGCTCCAGGGTGTCCAAATCAAAAATGGACAGGCTGTGGGAGTAGCATCCGGTGCCGTGGCCGGTGAGAATGGACAGGGCGGCCTCCTGGGTTCCGTCGCCGTTGAAGTCCCCCACAAAGAGCTCCGGGGCTACCCCCTCCCACTGGTTTCCCGACCAGTCCAGGGGGTAGAAGCGCCAATCTGACCCGTGGCGGAGGATGAGGCCTATGGGGGGATGGTAGAGCTCATTGTCGGGGTGCGCTCCCTCTACCACTCCGTAAAGGGCGGTGTCCGTGGCCTTGTCCTCCCGGAGAAGATAGACCATCTCCTTCCAGTTTTCCTGGCCCTCCCAGTTTTCCTGGTCCAGCAGGTCGACGGGCCGGGTGGGAAAGTCCTCCAGAGTCAGGTCTTCCAGGATGGCTGGTGCTTCCTGGTGGGTGAAGAGCTCCGACTGAAGAGAGGAGATGTCCAGACCGAAATCGTCACCGCCCCAGAGTACCTCCACAGCCCGGGTGACCTTCCCCTCCGCCTGATCAAAGAGGAGGGTGGCGGTAAGGGTCTCCCCGTAGCCGTTTTCCGCCCGGGCCTCCAGGGTGTAGGCCTGCTCGGTGTCCTTCTGGTCGGGGTAGCGGGTCTCGTCTGCCTTCAGGGAGGTGATCTGCCAGGCGGCGGAGGCGTTGTTCATCCTCCAGGGGTTTCCATCCGGCTGGGCGGTATACTCCTCCAGCCACACCCGCACCTGATAGGGGACAGGGATGGGGAGCTGGTCATAGTCCGAGGGGAAAAACTGCTCATTGTGGTCGGGGACCCACTGGGGGCCCTCTCCCTGGAGCACATCATAGCCGCTGTCCACAAAGACTTCCACCCCTCCGGGGGCCATCAGAGGCAGGCGGCCCGTCCAGTAGTCCTGATATTCCGCATAGGCGGCGGACTGCTTGTCCCGGATGTCGCCCTCCACCGGCCAGACCCAGGTGAAGTCATCCTCATCCAGACGGATCAGCCCTGCTTCTCCCCAGCTCAGGCCCGTCTGCATGCCGGTGGCGGTGTAGAGCAGGTATTTCTGCCCATCCTTCCAGAAGGTCTGGAGGTAGGGCCGCCCGCCGTAAGCTCCGGTTTCAAAGGGAGCGCCAGCCACCGTGCCGTCGGGATTGACCAGGCCGATGACCAGACTGTATCGCTCCCCGCTGGAGTACCGTCCTGCGCCGAAATACCGGTCCTCATCCTCTTGCAGCAGATAGGAGATGGAGGTTTTGGAGTCCTCCTCCAGCCCTTGGGCGTAGGGGGACAGGGCCTCCAGAATCAGGTGCTCGGGGGACTGGGACGAGGTGACGGAGGAGGACTCGGAGGAGGCGGAGCCGGTTTGGGGAGCGGGTTGGCTTTGACAGGCGGCCAGACCGCCGCACAGCAGGGCGGCTGCCAGACACAGGCACAGCAGGGGCAGGGGCGGGCGCCTTTTTTTCCACTGGAAGATGTTGATAAGGCGCAGCCGCAGTTCCCTGGCTGAGCCGGACAAAGGAGTGGAGAAGGGGGTGCGGGGTAGTGTGCCTTTCATAAGAAGACCTCCTGACCTTGGGGGAAATGGGGGAAAAGTTGTACGGAAGCGTCCTACAAAGGGGGGCGTTACTGTCAGGGTTAGAGAGAGTGTAATTGAGAGTGTCAATGTAAATGTAATTGTTATTGTCTCTGTTATGGTTATGTCAGTGTGCCCCACCCGGTGGGGCAGAGGGGGAGGGAGGAGAAGAGATCTGTTTGGCTCCGGACAGGATGGCCTTGCCGTAGACTCCATACTCCTCCGGGGTCAGGCAGCCCAAAGCGGCCTCATCACAGGCAAGCTCCATGTCCCGGTGGGCCAGACCGGTCATCAGGTAGCATAGGGGGTTGAACCAGTAGAGGGCCCGTACCCACAGACATAGTGCCTTCAGCCAGATGTCACGGCGGCGGAAGTGGAGCAGCTCGTGGAGCAGGGCACAGTCCAGCTGCTGGTCCTCCAGCTCTTCCCAGGGCAGCAGCACCGCTGGGAAGAGAAGGCCTGCCAGCATGGGCACACGCAGCCCGCGGCACCGCAGCAGCCGGGGCAGACTGCCTCTGATCCCCGCACGAAGGCCCAGGTCGCGGTAGCGGCAGAGCAGTTCTCCCTCCTCCACCGGGGTGGACCAGCGGCGGAGATAACGAAGAAAACGGATGTGGGAAAGCAGGCTCCACCCCAGCACCCCGGTGACCCCCAGCAGCCACACCCCGGCAAGCGCCTGGGCGGGGGAAAAGGAGAAAATGGCAGCGCGCTCCGGCTCCTGGGGAGCGGCGGGCTCAGCGGGCCGACCAGAAGCATCCGGGGCGGACTGAGCGGGGATCTGGACGGATGGTCCGTCCGCATGCGTGGGAACGGGGGCCTGGATAAAGGCGGGGGGCACCTCCACCTGAATGGGGGCCTGGGCCCTCTGGGGCAGGGTCAGAGGGACGGCCAGGCGCAGGCACAGCAGCAGCCATACCCAGCACCGCCACCGGGCGGCGTACCGGCTCCGGGTGAGGTGTCCGGCCAGGGCGAGCAATACGATTGCTGCCGAGCCGCCCAGGGTGAGAGAGCCCAGAGAGAGAAGGAGCTGAGTCACGGCCGCTCCCCCCGTTCCAGCCTGTCCAGCAAGGAGCGCAGTTCCTCCAGCTCCCCCTCTGCCAGTCCCGCCCGGGCCAGGGCGGCCACAAAATTCCCGGGCGAGCCATAAAGTTTTTCCACAACCGCACGGCTGTCATGGGACAGATACTCCTCCCGGCTGACCAGAGGGGAATAGAGGTTGCTTTTTCCCTGACGGCGTATCGATACAAAGCCCTTCTCCGTCAGCCGGGAGAGGTAGGTGTTTACTGTATTGCTGGCCCAGCCGAAGGGGGCAAGCGTCTCCTCCAGACGGGAGCGGGGGACCTCCGTTCCCGCGTCCCACAGGGCCTTCATCACTTCCAGCTCGGTATCGGGCAGGCGCTTCATTTTCATCACATCCACTTCGAATGTAGTTGATTTGATATAATACTACAATTGAAGTAGATAAAAGTCAAGTTACAGTCCGGTTACGAGAAAAGCGGGCAGCCGCATTTTTGAATGTAACGAAACCTTCATGGAAAATTCATAGACTTTTCCCTAAAAACATGGTAAAATCGAAAAATGGATCAAAATGAAATACCCTCTCCTTGTTTGAGCGACGGTCCCGCCGGGCAAACTGGTCCCGTGGGGCGAGAGGGGAGAGGGCGAGCGTGAAAGACGCGTGGAGGTAAGTTTGAAACGAGAGATATTAGGACTCCGCTTTGACGATCTCACCCGGGAGGAGGCCGCCCGGCGTGGGGCGGAGCTGCTCAGCGAGGACAAGTTCCACTATGTGGTCACCCCCAACCCGGAGTTTATCCTGGCCGCGGAGAAGGACCCGGAGTTTCAGCGGGTCATCAACGAGGCCGATTTGGTGCTGCCCGACGGCATCGGCGTGGTCTACTCCGCCAAGATTTTGGGCACTCCCCTGAAGGGCCGGGTGCCCGGGGTGGAGTTTGCCGAGGATATGCTTGCCTGTCTCAACGAGGGCAAGGGGCGGCTGTTTCTTCTGGGGGCCAAGCCCGGCGTGGCCGAGGCCGCCGGGGAGAAAATTTTGGAGCGCTACCCCGACATCGTCCTGTGCGGCACCCAGGACGGCTACTTCAAGGACGAGCAGAGCGTGCTGCTGAAGGTGGCCGCCGCCCGGCCCGACCTGCTCTTCGTCTGCCTGGGGGCACCCAAGCAGGAGAAGTGGATGGCCCGGTGGGGCAAGCACACCGGCGCACGGCTGGCCATCGGCCTGGGCGGGTGCCTGGATGTGTTCGCCGGCAATGTGAAGCGGGCCCCCGAGGCCTGGCAGAAGGCGGGCATGGAGTGGGCCTACCGCCTGGTCACCCAGCCCCAGCGGGCCGGGCGTATGGCCAAGCTCCCCCTGGTGCTGGTGAAGGCCGCAGGGGCCAAGGTACGGAAAAAATAAGACCCGGCCAGGCCGGGAAGGGCAAATAAGGAGGTTTCCCTATGGTATACATCATGCTGGCAGAGGGCTTTGAGGAAGCCGAGGCCATTGTGCCCGCCGATCTGCTGCGCCGGGCGGGGATCGACACCGCCCTGGTGTCCGTGGAGCCCGGACCGGTGAAGGGCAGCCATGGCATTGCCGTCCAGGCGGATATGACCCTGGGGCAGATCGACCTGTCCAAAGCGGAGATGATCGTCCTGCCCGGGGGCCTGGGAGGGGTGAAGAACCTGAGCAGGCAGGCAGGGATCGGACACACCATCCAGCTGGCCCTGGAGCGGGAGGTGTGGGTGGCCGCCATCTGCGCCGCCCCCACCCTGCTGGCCAAGCGGGGCTTTCTTCAGGGAAAGAAGGCGGTGTGCTACCCCGGCATGGAGGACCAGCTGGAGGGAGCCGTCCCCCAGATGGACCAGGGCGTGGTGGTGGACGGACACATCATCACCGGCCGGGCCGCCGGATCCGCCTTCGACTTCGGCCTGGAGCTGGTAAAGGCCCTGGCGGGAGAAGAAAAAGCAAACGAGGTGCGCCATGCCGTCCACTATTGATGTTGAGAAAAAGCAGCTGCGCAAGCAGGTGAGAGCCCAGCTTGCCGCCATGGACCCCAAGGCGCTGGAGGCGGGGGACGAGGCCCTCTTTGAGGCCTTCCTGGCCCTGCCCCAGGTGGAGGCGGCCGGGACCATCTTCGCTTTCTGGGGCATTCAGGGCAAGGAGCCGGACACCAAAAAGCTCATCGCCAGGCTGACGGCCCGGGGCAAGAAAATCGGCCTGCCCCGGATGCTGCCGGAGCACCAGATGGAGGTACGCCTCTATGATCCGGACAAACCCCTCATCTCTGTGGGTTTCGGTATTTCCGAACCGGGGGAGGACTGCCCCCTTTTGAAGAAGGAGGACATCGACCTCATTCTGGTGCCCGCGGTGTGCTATGACCGCCGGGGCTACCGCCTGGGCTTCGGAGGCGGATACTACGACCGGTGGCTGGAGCATTTTGAGGGCTTCCGGGTGGGTCTGTGCCGGGGGGCCGTCCTTCAGGACCGGGTGCCCACCGAGGCTCACGACAGCCGGGTGGATGTGCTGATCACAGAGGAAGAGAAATTCTCCTTCTGAAACAAGGGGCTTGTTCGCTTTTCGATATACTGAAGGCGGGGGATTTCTCCCCCGCCTGTCTGAGATGTGTAGGGCGTACTCAGCAGCAGCCGCAGTCGTCATTGCAGCTGTTGTTGCAGCCGCAGTTGTTGTTGCAGTTGTTGTTGCAGTTATTGCAGCCGCAGCTGTTCCCACAGCCGATGCCGCTCCAGCCGCCACAGCAGAAGAGGATGATCAACAGGATGATCCACCAAGAGCCGTTGCCGCCCCAACCATTGTTCCCACAGCACATATTGCATTTCACCTCATTTCATTTACGCCGGGACAGCTGTCCCCGCGTTTCTGTACTATTCTATGGACCCGGCCTGTCCCTGGTGACAGAGGGCGGGGCAGAAAATTGTTAGGAGCTGAAACCCAATGCCGCAGCGAGACTATGAGCATCAGGAGCGGAGGAGAAGTCGACCCTCTCAAGAGGAGTACTCATCCCGCCGCGTCCAGGCCTCCCGATCTAAGAAAAGACGACCTTCCGCCGGAAGAACAGCCAGCTTTGTGCTGCTCTATGTGGCGGGAGTCATTGGAGCCTCCGTCCTTCTGGCCTGTGTGGGCTGGATTTTAGCGGGAGATGTGTTGGCCTTGAACAAGGAGCAGAAGGAGGCTACGATTACCATCTCCAACGAGGACTCCTTCGGTGATGTAGTGGACATGCTGAAAGACGAGGGGCTCATTGAATATAAATGGCTTTTCCGTCTGTTTTCCGCAGTCAGCGGCGGTTCAGACAAGGTGACTATGGGCACCTACACCTTGAACACCGACATGGACTACTCCGCATTGCTCAACGGTATGAGCGCCAACTCCGCCACCAAGGCGGAGGTCACCGTCACCATCACCGAGGGCATGAATCTCTCCCAGATTTTTGAACTCATGGAGGAGCGGGGGGTGGCCACGGCGGAAAATCTCAACGAGCAGGCCGCCAACTACGACTACGCCTTTGATTTCCTTCAGGACATCCCACTGGGGGACGCCAATCGGCTGGAAGGCTTCCTCTATCCGGACACCTACCAGTTCTATACCCCCCACAATACCATCTACGCCATCAACAAAATGCTGGTGCGCTTTGATGAGATCTATGACGAAACCATGCGGGCGCAGGTGGCCGATTCGGGGTACTCCCTGCGGGAGATTTTGACCATCGCCTCCCTCATCGAGCGTGAGACCGACGGCGAGGACCAGGCCAAGATCGCCTCGGTGATCTATAACCGCCTCAATAACCCCAATGCCGGCACTCAGGGCTATCTGCAGATCGACGCCACCCTGGTTTATCTCAACGGGGGCAAGCAGCCCACCGAGGCGGACAAGGCCATCGACTCCCCCTACAACACCTATAAGTACAAGGGACTGCCTCCCGCCCCCATTGCCAACCCGGGCAAGACGGCCATCCAGGCCGCCCTCAACCCCGAGAGCACCGACTACTTCTACTACGCCCTGGGGGACGACGGCAAGCACCACTTCTTCGAGGGCTACGACCAGATGCAGGCCTTCCTGGCGACACAGGAACTGTACAGCTAAATCGAAGCAGTGGCATGACCACTGCTTCGAGAGGGGCCGCACACAAGCTGAGCCTCGATTTCGTCGTCACAAGCTCCGTATCGTTCGCATCCCCATGAATGGGAATGCTCATTCATTTCGCTGCTCCTCCTCTCCCATAAAACCATAGGTTTTATGGGTTCCCGGGGAAAAGCCGGCCCATCTTGTGCGAGAAGTGTCATTTCCGACGCATGTCCCCCAGGGGACCCTCTCTTGCCCCTTCGGGGCAATTCACCTTGTGTCGCCGGAAATGACGGGATTAAGATTTATTCCGTCGCTTGCGAGCGCCGGAACTCCTTGCAGGAGGGCTTATATCAAAAACTTTGGGGCGGGGGAATTGTCCCCTGCCCCTTTTTTCAGGAGAGATAGAGATATGGAAAAAAAGATCGAACTGCTGGCCCCGGCAGGGGATATGGAGCGGCTGCAGATGGCCCTGGCCTATGGGGCGGACGCGGTGTATCTGGCGGGGAACATGTTCGGCATGCGCTCCTTCGCCGGCAACTTCAGCCCCGAGGAACTGAAGACCGCCGTGGAGCTGTGCCACCGCCGGGGGGTGCGGGTCCATGTGACCTGCAATACCATGCCCCGAAACGAGGAGGTCAAGCGGCTCCCGGAGTGGCTGGAGTATCTGGACAGTCTGGGGGTGGACGCTATTATCCTGGCCGATGTGGGCACCCTGGAGCTGTGTAAGCGCCATGCCCCCCATGTCCAGCGGCACATCTCCACCCAGGCCAGCATTGTGAATTACCAGTCGGCCCGGGCCTGGTACGACCTGGGGGCCAGCCGGGTGATTTTGGCCCGGGAGCTCTCTCTGGAGGAGATCCGGGAGATCCGCCAGAAAACCCCCAAGGAGCTGGAGATCGAGGCCTTTGCCCACGGGGCCATGTGCGTGAGCTACTCCGGGCGGTGCCTTCTCTCCAACTACATGACCGGCCGGGACTCCAACCGGGGAGAGTGCGCCCAGCCCTGCCGGTATCAGTATGCCCTCATGGAGGAGAAGCGCCCCGGGGAGTATTTTCCTGTCTTCGAGGAGAACGGGGAGACCTACATTATGAACTCCAAGGACATGTGCATGATCGACCACATCCCGGAGCTTCTGGAGGCGGGCCTGGACTCCCTGAAGCTGGAGGGCCGGGCCAAGAGCGCCTACTACGCCGCCATCGTCACCGGGGCCTACCGCCACGCCAT
>CALWOR010000058.1 GCA_944383205.1 uncultured Oscillospiraceae bacterium
GTCACCGCCCCGTTGGCCATGAACTTCATGTTGCCGGTGCCGCTGGCCTCCTTGGAGGCCAGGGAGATCTGCTCGGAGATGTCACAGGCGGGAATGAGCCGCTCGGCCCAGGTCACATTGTAGTTTTCCACCATGGCCACCCGGAGCCAGGGTCTGACCTGGGGGTCGTTTTCGATGAGTTGGCGCAGACACAGGATCAAGTGGATGATATGCTTCGCCATCACATAGGCGGGAGCCGCCTTGGCCCCGAAGATGATGGTGACCGGCTGTCGGGGCAGGCGACCGCTCTTGATCTCCAGGTATTTGTGGATGATATACAGGGCGTTCATCTGCTGGCGCTTATACTCATGAAGGCGCTTGATCTGGATGTCGAAGACAGACATGGGGTCAAGCTCCACCCCCTGCCTGGAGAGAAAGGCCCGGCACAGGTCATCCTTGTTGTCCTGCTTTACCTGCAGCAGCCGCCCCAGAATGTTGTCATCCTCCTGGAATGCCAGCAGCCCCTCCAGCTTACGGGCATCTCTGCGCCAGGAGGTCCCAATGCAGTCGTCAATGAGGGCGGACAGTCTGGGATCACAGGCCTCCAGCCAGCGGCGGAAGGTCACACCGTTGGTCTTGTTGTTGAATTTCCGGGGATAGAGGTCGAAGAAGGGCTTCAGCTCCGCATTTTTCAGGATCTCTGTGTGAAGAGCGGCCACGCCGTTGACAGAGAAGCCGTAATGGATGTCCATGTGGGCCATGTGAACAAGACCCCAGTCATCCAGAATGGACACCCGGCCATCGGGGTGAGCCTCCTTCACCCGGCGGTCCAGCTCCCGGATCACGGGCACCAGGCCGGGAGCCACCTTCTCGATGAAGGACAGGGGCCATTTCTCCAGGGCCTCGGCCAGGATGGTGTGGTTGGTGTAGGCGCAGGTACGGCTTACCTGGTCGATTGCCCGGTTGATGGACATGCCCTGTTCCACCAGCAGGCGGATGAGCTCGGGGATGACCATGGAGGGGTGGGTATCATTGATCTGGATGACCACATGGTCGGCCAGAGTGTCAATGGTATAGCCCCGCTCCTCCAGTTCGGACAAAATAAGCTGTGCCCCGGCGGACACCATGAAGTACTGCTGATAGACCCGCAGAAGCCGTCCCGCCTCGTCGCTGTCATCCGGGTAGAGGAAGGCAGTGAGATAGTGAGCGATGTCCCCCTTGTCAAAGCGGATGCCGTTCCAGGGCTCCTGGGCGGGCTGAGGCACATCAAAGAGGTGCAGGCGGTTGGCGCACTGGTTTCCCGCCCCGGGTACGGCAATGTCGTACTGTACCGCCTGGAGATCAAAGCCCCCGAAGGGTACCGTAAAGGTCTTCCCTGTGGGAATAAGCCAGCTGTCCGGCTGGATCCAGGGATCGGGCAGCTCCACCTGCTTGTTTTCCTCAAATTTCTGTTGGAACAGACCGTAGTGGTAATTGAGTCCCACTCCGTCCCCAGGCAGCTCCAGAGCTGCAATGGAGTCCAGGAAACAGGCGGCCAACCGGCCCAGCCCGCCGTTGCCCAGAGAGGGCTCCGGCTCGATGTTCTCAATACCGCTCAGCTCCCGGCCCATATCGGCCAGCAGCCCCTTCACCTGGTCATAGATCCCCAGGGCAAGCAGATTGTTGGACAGGAGCTTACCCACCAGAAACTCTGCGGAAAAGTAATAAAGCTTCCGCACTCCCTGGGGGGCGGGGCGCCGGGCAGCCAGACGGCTGCACAGCAAAAGCAGTGCCTCGTACATCTGACGGTCGTCACACTGATCCGGTCCGCACCCGAACCGCTCTCTTGTCAATTCCCAAAGCTGTTCTTTCAGCTGCATATCATTTCTTCTCCTTTCGCTTCTGCCTGGGCAGGCGCTGATATACCCGCATTTCCCGATATAGCCGGTGGGAAAGCTTCTCCCCATAGCTGCCGGGCAGGGCCCGCCACTTCCAGTTATTTCCCAATGTGGAGGGCGTGTTCATCCGGGCCCGGCCATCCAGGCCCAGCAGATCCTGCATCTGCATCACCGCCAGATCGGCGGGTGAAGCCCAGGCTGAACGCATCATCCCCCAGTGGTACCCCTCCCGGCTATTCAGTCGCAGATACTCCTTGGCAAACTGCACATCCTTCCGGGGAGCGGACTTCATCCAGCCCAGAATGGTATCATTGTCGTGGGTCCCGGCATAGACCACACAATTCGGCTTGTAGCAGTGAGGCAGATAGTCGTTGCCCGTATCCCGGCTGTCAAAGGCAAACTGGAGCACCTTCATGCCCGGAAAGCCCGACTGCCGCAGCATCTTCCGCACCGAATCGGTCAGAAAACCCAGGTCCTCGGCGATGATCTCTTTTTTTCCAAGGGTCTCTTTCACTTTTTGGAAAAACTCAATGCCCGGTCCCGGCCGCCAGCGGCCGTTGCGGGCCGTCTGATCCCCGTAAGGAATAGCATAGTATGCGTCAAAGCCCCGGAAATGGTCAATGCGCAGAATATCGTAGATCTCAAATTGAAACGCGATCCGCCTCATCCACCAGGCATAGCCCTCCTCTCTCATCCGCTCCCAGCGGAAGAGCGGGTTGCCCCACAGCTGTCCGTCCTCGGAAAAACCGTCGGGAGGACATCCGGCCACCTCGGTGGGCACCCCCTGGTCATCCAGCTGAAACTGTTCCGGGTTGGCCCACACATCGGCGCTGTCGCCCGAGACATAGATAGGCAGGTCCCCGATGATGGAAATTCCCTTTTCATTGGCCCGACTCTTCAGCGCCTCCCACTGGTGAAAAAAGAGGTACTGAACGCCTTTCCAGAATGCGACCTCCTCCGCCAGCTCTTCCCGGGCTTTTCCCAGGGCCCGGGGTCGGCGCAGACGAAGCTCCTCAGGCCACTCCTGCCAGGACCTCCCATGGTACTTCTCCTTCAGGGCCATAAAGAGGGCGTAGTCCTCCAGCCAATCCTTCTGTTTCTGGCAGAACGCCGCAAAGGCGCTGTTTCCCCCTCTGTCCAGCCGTTCACAGGCCCTGCGCAAAACGGGATAGCGGTTTTCATAGATCAGGCTGTAATCCACCTGCTCCGGATCCTCTCCCCAATCCAGCCGGGCATACTCCTTCTTCTTCAGCAGGCCCTCGGCCACCAGATCGTCAAGATCAATAAAATAGGGATTGCCCGCAAAGGAGGAGAAGGACTGGTAGGGGGAGTCCCCATAGCTGGTGGGTCCTACCGGCAGGATCTGCCAGCAGGACTGTCCCCCCGCCGCCAGGAAATCAACAAACTCCCTGGCCGCCGCCCCCATGGTTCCGATCCCCCAGGGGGAGGGCAGGGAGGAAATGGGCATCAGAATTCCGGCTCTTCTCATTTTGATCTTCCTCTCTCAACTTTGTTCACGCACTGAGCCACGCTCTCTCCGTCCAGCATCCGGAAAGGGACGACTTTATGAACGGGGCGGCCTTCCCCCTCAATGCTGTCAAGGAGAACCTTGACCCCCTGCTCCGCCAGCTGCCTGGTGTCCTGGCAGATGGTGGTCAGCCTTGGGACAGAATAGCGGGCTATGGAGATTCCGTCGTACCCCATTACCGAAATATCCTCCGGCACCCGCTTGCCCAAATCCCTCAGGGCCCGGATAACCCCTATGGCCATCACATCGCTCATGGCAAAAATGGCAGTCAGCTCGGGGCAGCGTTCCAGCAGCCGCTTGGCGGCCTCATAGGCATCCGCCATGGAATAGCGGCTGGGCTCTGTCTGCCTCTCAAGGTCAAAGGAAAGCCCCCACTGCTCAAAGGCCCTTTGGCAGCCCTGGAGCCGCCGGTAGCTGATCTGAGAGCTGGACCAGTTTCCTCCCAGCACGCCGATTTTCCGGTGTCCCCGCCCGGCCAGATAGTCAATGGCCTGAAAGGCCGCCGCCTCGTCATTGGTGGTCAGGGAGGAGAGATTTTCAAAGTCCAGTTCCCGGGCGGAGTTGGTGAGCAGCACACAGGGCACCTTCACATGCCGGAAGGAGGCGCGGAAATACTCCAAATTCCCCCCTAAAAACAGGATTCCCACTGGTTTTCGTTCCCGGCACAGCTGGATGGCATTGGTCACCTCGTTGGCATCCTCATCCAGATAATAGACTGTTGCATCCCGGTCATTGTCCCGCAAAAGGACCTGAATCCGCTCCACCAGGTCGGCGAAAAGCATATTCTGACTTCCCTTCACCAAAATGGCGATGCCGGTCCCCACCTGTTGTTTCAGGTGTTTGGCGTTGTTGTTGGGCTGAAAGCCATGCTCCTCCACCACAGCCATCACCTTGCATCGGGTCTTCTCGCTCACATCGGGGTGGTTATTGAGCACCCGGGATACAGTGGCGACCCCGCAGCCGGACAGCCGGGCAATATCCTTGATGGTCACCTATGCCCCTCCTTTCTGCCTGGGGAAGCTTCCCCGTGTCCCCAGGCAATTCTCGTCGGCAGCCTCCCGGCTTCGCGGGCAGCTGGAATCGTTTCCAGTCAATTGTGGTTATGATAATAGCCGTCTTTGGGCTTTTTTGCAAGGGAACTTCGCCGTCTTGTGCCATTTTTGTTGAATTGCTTAAATATCAAACTTTCCCTTTGGTGTATTTGTCCATTTTCTTTTGGTACTTTCTCAGATTCTTACATATTTTCGTTGTCATTTTCGAAACCATCCGCTATAATATAATAAATATAGAAATTCATTCTATTTTTGCCTGTGTAAACTCGGGGCAGTCTCTGCTCCATAAGGAGGCGCATTTCATGAGCAATTATGTGATTTCCATCAGCCGCGAGTTCGGCAGCGGCGGTCGCCTGATCGGTAAGCGCCTGGCCGCCCATTTGGGCATTCCCTGCTACGACCGGACCATCATCCAGAAAACCGCTGAAAAGAGCGGTCTTTCTCCCGATTTCATCGCTCGGGCGGAGGAGCGTGCCCGCAGCCGCTTCCACCTGTCCATCGCCCCCATCGGTATCGGCACTCCCGCCTTTGCCCATCAGGGCGTTCCTGTCAGCCACCAGGCCTTTTTTGCCCAGGCGGAGGTCATCCGGGAACTGGCCAACGAGGGGCCCTGCGTCATCGTGGGACGGTGCAGCGACTATGTACTGGGCGAGCGTCCGGAGTGTCTGAAGGTTTTTGTCTACGCCGACCTGCCCAGCCGGATCCAGCGCTGCGTGGAGGAATACCACATCCCCTCCGACGATATGGAAAAGCGGATCATCCAGATGGACCGGGGCCGCTCCAACTACTATAATTACTATACCGGTCATACCTGGGGCGATATGCGCCGTTATGACCTGACACTCAATTCCAGCACTACCGGCATCGAGGGCGCCGTGGAGCTCATCTCCACTCTGGTCAAGGCCCGTGCCGCCCTGGACCTCCTGTAAACGCGCCATGGGACCTAAGATTTTGATTTCAGGCGATGAGGGGAAAACCTTTCGCTATGAGGAGGCCGTTCGCCAGTCGGGCGGAGTTCCCGCGGCGGGCTACTGCCCCGCTCCCGATCTGTCCTGTGACGGACTGCTCCTGTGCGGAGGAGGCGATCTGGACTGTTCGCTTTTTGCCCGGGAAAACCTGGGTTCCGATCCTCCCGACCTTCTCAGGGACAAGGCAGAAATGGAACTGTTCCATGCTTTTTTTGAGGCCGGCAAGCCCATTCTGGGAGTTTGCCGGGGCATGCAGCTGATCAATGTGGCTCTGGGTGGAGATCTGATTCAGGACCTGCCCCCCCACATCCGTGTCTTCCACGGCCGCACCGACCACGACCTGGTGCACCCCATTCGAAATCTGGAGGGCTCGCTGCTGTATGAGCTGTATGGCTCGGTGTGCCCGGTAAACAGCTTTCATCACCAGGCGGTAAGCAGGCTGGGAGCAGGGCTTCGGGCCATTTCCTGGGCCGAGGGAGGTTTTCCAGAGGCGGTAGACTGTCCCGGCCGTCCCATTTTGGGGGTACAGTTTCATCCGGAGCGCATGTCTTTCGCTCACCTCCGCCCCGACACCATTGATGCAGCGGCCATCTTCTCTCATTTTCTGACCCTGTGCCGACACTAGAATTCCTACTGACCCTGTTTAGGTACATATGAGGTAACCGACATGCACAACCGCATTTCCCATATCTTACGCCCTTTTCTGACCCTGTCTGTCCTGGCTGCTGTTGCAGCCACTCCCATGTCCGTCAAGGCTTTTTCTGTGGAGGATCTTGTCCCCACCATCAACGAGCTCCTTGCTCCCCGCTTTGAGGGGCGTCTGACCCTGTCTCTCTCCCCCTATCAGTCCCTTCCCAACAGCCATCCGGATTACGAGGACCGTTACCAGGCCTGGGCACAGGCCCATCCGGATCACACCCCGGAGCAGGTGGTGCTGAATGTAAACATAGGCCTTGACCGGGATTTTTATCAGGATACCGATCTGATCAATCAGCCGGACAGTCTCTCCGTCCTGGTCAACAAGTATAATACCCTGCCCGCTGACTATGTTCCCACCTTGGAGGCCTTGGGTGCCTCTTACGGGAGTGGTTCCCTCCGGCCCGAGGCTGCCGCGGCTTTCCGGGCCATGGCGGACGCCGCCCGAGCAGATGGTATTGCCCTTCGCAGTGTGTCGGCCTATCGATCTTATCAGTCCCAGGACCGGGTATACTCCCGCTATCTGACTCAGGACAGCCAGGCGTCGGTAGATACCTACTCCGCCCGTCCCGGCTCTTCCGAGCATCAAACCGCACTGGCTCTTGATATCAACACTGCCAGCCTTCAGGCTCATTTTGAAAACACTGACGCCTATGCCTGGCTGGTTGAACACTGTGCCGAGTATGGCTTTATCCTCCGCTATCCCCAGGGCAAAGAGAACATCACCGGCTACCGCTTTGAGCCCTGGCACTACCGCTATGTCGGCACGGAGATCGCCCAGGTCTGTATGGACCAGGATCTGACACTGGAAGAGTACATGGCCCTCCAACCTGTGGACAAGACTTCTCAGATCTCAGGTCCTATCCAGGGTCTCCCTTTCGTTTAAACGGCAGCAAAAACCGGGCATCCATCAGGATGCCCGGTTCATTTTTTACTCCTGTGGGATATTCTTTGGAAGAGAGTCATCCTCCCGAATCCAGTCCTCCACATGGACCACACTGTAGTCCCGCTGGGTATTGCGGATCACCACCCGCTCGATCCCCGCATTGATAATCATTCTGCGGCACATGGAGCAGGAGGTGGCGTCATGGAGCAGCTCCCCGTTTTTTGCCTCCCGGCCAGCCAGATACAAGGTAGCATCCAAAGTATCCCGGCGTGCGGCGGAAATAATGGCGTTCATCTCCGCATGGACCGACCGGCATAGCTCATACCGCTCCCCGGAAGGAACATTCATCGCCTCTCTCGTGCAATAGCCCAGATCCATACAGTTCTTTCTTCCCCGGGGAGCTCCGTTATATCCAGTGGACACGATCTCATCATTTTTTACGATGATAGCGCCGTAGCACCTGCGCAGACAGGTGGACCGCTCCAGGACGGTCTCGGCAATATCTAAATAATAGTTTTCCTTGTCGATGCGTTTCACAAACGGTCCCTCCCGTGTAAAATTTGTCGTACCGACAGTATAGCTTATTTCCCCCTTTCCCGCAAGTCTTTTATCAATCCCCGCTCTTCTGTTAAAAATTGTTCAAAATCTGCGTGAAATTTACATTTTGTTTACGAATGACTTCTTGACGATTTTCCGGCTGCGCGCTATCATTACTTTAAACAAATCGGCAGGCGGTTTCGCCTGCCGTCCCCGTCTTTCAAGGAGGCGCGCCTATGATCCGCAATGCGATTCAACAATTTATGCGTGGCCGCTACGGCAACGATCAGCTCAACCTGTTTTTGATCGTCCTCTATCTTCTCTTATATCTGCTTTTTGTTCTTACAGGAGTGGAGATTTTTTATTGGATATCCCTGGCTCTGGTCTTTGTTTCCCTGTTCCGCATTCTCTCCCACAATATACCTTCCCGCCAGAAGGAAAACGCCCAGTTTATGCGCCTGGCCGGTCCCGCCATTCAGTGGTTCCGCCTCCAACGCACCATCCGCCGGGACAAAGATCATCGTTATTTCAAATGTCCCAACTGCGGACAGCAGCTTCGAGTCCCCCGGGGAAAGGGACGCATCACTGTCACCTGCCGCAGCTGCGGCGCCAGTTTCCAGGAAAACAGCTGAAGTGGACCCTGCCGCACTGTTGGCGGCAGGGCTTTTTCGTGGAAAATCCCTTCCTTTTCCTTTAAATTATGTTATACTGAGATCAAGAATCGTATTTCCTCTCCTGTCATTCATTCAGGAAGAAAACATAGAAAAGGAGACCGCTTTTATGTCTGCCAATTATGATGTCGCCATTCTGGGCTGCGGCGAAGCAGGAATCTTTGCTGCCTATGAGCTGGCCCATCTCCGCCCCGAGCTAAAGATCCTCGCCCTGGATCAGGGGCAGGACATCTATCACCGCAGCTGTCCCATCGTGGCAGGTAAGGTAAAGGAGTGCATCCACTGCCCAGTCTGCCACACCATGTGCGGCTTTGGGGGCGCGGGTGCCTTTTCCGATGGAAAGTTTAACTTCACCACCCAGTTCGGCGGCTGGCTCACCGATTTTATGGAGCCGGGCAAGGTGATGGAGCTCATTGACTATGTGGACTCCATCAATGTCCTCCATGGGGCCACCACCGAGTACTTCTCCACCTCCACTCCAGAGGCGAAGGCCCTGGAGCGCCGGGCGCTGGCCTATGATCTCCATCTCCTCCAGGCCCGGTGCAAGCATCTGGGCACAGAGAACAACCTGCGCATCCTCACCAATATCTACGAGGGGCTTCAGGACAAGCTGGAGTTCCGCTTCAACACCCAGGTGGACTCCATTTCCAAGGCGGACAAGGGCTACCGACTCACCCTGTCCAAGGGAGAAGAGGTCTCCTGCCGGTATCTCATTGCCGCCCCGGGCCGCTCCGGCGCCGAGTGGTTCTCCGAACAGTGCAAGCAGCTGGGGCTGGAGCTCATCAACAACCAGGTGGACATTGGTGTGCGTGTGGAGCTGCCCGCCTCTGTATTCGAGCACATCACCGATGTGGTCTACGAGTCCAAGCTGGTCTACCGCACCAAGCAGTACGGAGATCAGGTGCGCACCTTCTGTATGAACCCCTACGGACATGTGGTGGCGGAAAATGTGGAGGGCATCAACACCGTCAACGGCCATTCCTATGCCGACCCCGCCCTGCGCAGCGAGAACACCAACTTTGCCCTGCTGGTCTCCAACCGCTTCACCAAGCCCTTCAACGAGCCCTATCGCTATGGCAAGCATGTGGCCTCTCTCAGCAATATGCTGGCAGGCGGGGTATTGGTCCAGCGTTTCGGCGATCTGGTCGGGGGCCGGCGCACCAACGAGCACCGGATGAGCAAATCCTTTGTCCGCCCCACCCTCACCGCTGCTGTCCCCGGCGACCTGTCCCTGGCCCTTCCCAAGCGCCATCTGGACAACATCATCGAGATGATCTACCAGCTGGACAAGCTGGCCCCCGGCACCGCCAACTACGATACCTTGCTCTACGGAGCTGAGGTCAAGTTCTACTCCGCCCGCCTACAGCTCTCTTCTGAACTTGAGACCGCCCTGCCCGGTTTCTTTGCCGCCGGAGACGGGGCCGGCGTCACCCGGGGACTCGCCCAAGCGGGGGCCTCCGGCGTTCAGGCCGCCCGGGCCATCGTCCAGCGTCTGTCCTGACCTGATTAATGTTCCGCCTTCTTTTCCATACGCCGCCGCGCCCCTTGGCGTCGGCGGCGTTCCTGCAAAACAGGTGAAGGCTTGCAATTCCATCCGTCCACCGCATATGGAAGATCATTATTTCTTTTTTTCATATACATATTTTTGTGCTCTTCTGCGGCCCTCCCGCTCATTCTGTTTTTTCCGCTGTTTCCACGGTTTTTCCACATTCTCCACAGAGTTTTCCACATCCGCTTTTTTGAACTTTTCGAACCCGTTTGGATGTTTCCAGGTTTCCAT
>CALWOR010000059.1 GCA_944383205.1 uncultured Oscillospiraceae bacterium
AGAAGGCCGGTGCCCGCCTCGCCGGCGATGCCGGTGCCCTTGGCCGAGCCGATGCCGCTGAGCACCGCCGCCAGGCCTGCACCCAGCAGGGCCAGGGCCAGACCGCCGATGCTGCCCAGGAATGTAACGCTCTGCTGCATTTCAATCAGTTGACTCATATCCATTGTGTCGTCCTCCTCTTTTATTTGACGATGTTATAGTATTTTGTATTTAGATCCAGGGGACGGAAGGGCTTTCCGCCGTCCTGGTAGAATTTCCCGAAATACTCCAGACACTGAAGTCTCAGGTCGTGGACATAGCAGCCCAGAAGGTTCAAAGCGAAGTTCAGGGCGTTGCCCACAAAGGAGATCAGGATAAAGATGACGATATTTCCAGGAATGGCCCCCAAGGTGTTGAACACCTGGGCGATGACCGAGCCGGCCAGCATCAGGGCCATGAGACGGGAGTAGGAGAGGATATCCCCGAAATAGCCGGTGATGTGGTTATAGAGGGAACCGAAAATTCCGGTGATCTTCCCAAAGCCCGTACCTGTTATAACAGGCCCTGCCACTACCATGACACCGCCCACAATGAGCACCAGGTTGGTCACACCCAAGATGGCCAGGGACGCTCCGGCAAAGACCACCCACCAGGTGACCTCCTCCCAGATGGCGTCCATCACCTGGCCGTCCCGCAGCTTCTTATAGAAGCTGATGGCCATACCGGTGAGGATCTGCACAAAGCCCAGACACATGGCCCCCACCAGGATCATCATGGTGTCCTCCAGGGGGGTGAAGAGAGCGGGCAGAGCGAAGGTGCTGTTGGGATTGATGAGCTTGGCCAGCTGGGTCAGAAAATCCCCAAAGAAGCCGCCGGTAATTGCCCCCATAATGAAGGTGCTGATGCCGCACAGTACCAGCAGCCCGCACAGGTGCCCCATGGTGCCTGTGGGCTTTTTCTTCCACAGCACCAGTGCCCCGATGAGGAACATCAAAAGCCCGTATCCCATGTCCGCCATCATGATCCCGTAAAAGAGGATAAAGAAGGGGGCCATAAGGGGGTTGGGGTCCAGGGAGCCATAGGCCGGCAGGGAGTACATCTCGGTGACCATGTTCAGCGGCTTGGTGAAGGGATTGTTTTTCAGCTTCACCGGCACATTGGGATAGTCCTCTTGGGCCGGGTCGGATACCTCACAGGCGCAGATATAGCCGGACAGGGCCTGCTCCAGCTGGGGCCAGCTCTCCGCCGGGACCCAGCCCTCCAGCAAAAAGGTCTTGCTGGTATTGAGAAGCCGCTCTCTGGATTCCTCCCGGCGGGCGTTGACCTGCGCCAGATCGGACAGCTGCTGGACTGCAGGCCGGGCATCCCCCATTTCCGAGAGCTTTTTCAGGATCTCCGTCCGTTCATCGGCCAGTTGAGACAGCTCCTGAGCGATCCTTTTGTCATTTTCCGCCGCAGTGCCTGTCCACTCCCGAACATTGGCCCGGGACCAGCCAAGCTCCTTCAGGGCGTCCAGCCCCTGCTGAGCCTGGGTATTGTGGCAGACAAACAGACAGTAGCGCCAGTCCGGGTCAGCGGATACCTGGGTGAGCTGGGCCAGGTCTCCCACAGCCCCCAGCGCCTCCAGCGCCTGCTCCAGGGACACAGCAGCAGGCAAGGTACCCAGCTGAATGGTCACCTGAGGCGTAGAAGCGGTCTCCAGAGGCAGATCCAGCTCCATCCATGGAGCCAGAGCCGTCCGCTGGGCAGCCAGCTTTCCCTCCTCGCCGTGGATGGCGCTCAGCCGGGCGTCCAGGCGGTTGATCTCCTCCACCTGAGCCCGGGCAGTTTTGGCCGTCTCCTCCTGAAACAGCTCCTTCTCCCCCACTTCGGGTTTGGGAGCGAGGAAATTCCCCTTGGCAGGCGCGGTCCGCTTGAGCACACCCAGAGCTCGCTCCGCCTGGGTCTGCTCCTCCCGGGCCTGGGAGAGCTCATGGCTGTCCAAACGCTTCAGTTTGTCCTTCAGCTGCTCCTGCAGCCCTTCATCGGACGCCTCCAGCGTTACCTCGTCCACCTCCACACATCCCATGTGCTGAAGCAGGCGCAGGATCCTTTCCCGGTCTTCCGCCATGGCTACCAAGCGCAAGTGTTTCATTTTTACAATAGCCATCAGCGATTCACAACCTTTTCTACGATCAGTCGGGCCGCCTGATCCAGTCGGCCCCGGGCCTCCTCCTTCAGAGCCTGGCAGTCCTTTTCCGCTTCGGCCAGAGCCTGCTGCGTCTGCTGGGCAGCCTGGGTCTCGGCCTGGGTCATCATCTGCCGGGTCTGGGCCTGAGCATCCATCCGAGCCTGCTCCAGGATCTGCCGGGCCTGCTTCTGTGCCTGAGCCAGCTGCTGCTTGGCCTGAAGGGCTGCCGCCTCACACTGGGCCTTAGCCTGGGCTTCCGCCTGGGTGACTTCCTGAATAGCCTCTAACGCCATAGTCTCACCACCTTCAAAATAAAGCAATAAAGCGTCTGCTTATGGTTCATTGTATTTTATATTGTTCAAAAATGCAAGCATTATTTTGTTAAGCTTTCACAGTCTTTTGTGCACTTTTCTTTTTATATACGACGCCTTCTGCATTTTTTCAAGTAATTTTCTTCCTTGGGAAAAATTTTTTATCTCCATTCCGGAAAATAGTATATATTCTTAGTTTTACATTTTCTGGAACGAAAGACAAAGAGCGCCAAACTGCACGCAGCAGTCGGACGCTCTCGCATTTTGGTCTTTTTCAGGAGCTCAGACATCCCTGTGGGATCTGGCTGTCTTGATTCAGCTCGGCAGTGATCTCCACCAGCCTTTCTTCTTCGATCCCCGCCTGGGTCAGCAGCTGCCGGGGCGCGGTCTGTCCCGCTTCCTCCTCCAGCCATAAACGGGCCTTGATATCTTTCAGCATCTGGAGGTTCAGGCCGCCGGCCTCCTCCTGGCCGGTGAGGTCATCCGCCTGGATCCGCAGCGCCAATGTCGCCTCCTTGGGGGCAAGCATCTGCTGCATCCCCTCTAAAAATGTCCGGACCTGGTCAGTCAGCCGATCAGGATCATAGGCTTCTCCCTGGACGATGCGCCCCAGATCTCCCTGAGTGGGAAAAGCGAAGCTCTCCAGCAGGATCTCGTCGAATCCCAGTCCGGCCAATTCCTCGCACAGGGCAGTCACATAGTCCCGGGCCTGCTGTGCACCGGGGCTCATCCAGCGAAAGCCCAGTTCGTCCCGCCAGTTCCCCCCCGAGCTGCGCAGGGCCAGATCGGTGTCATAGTAGGGAATGCTGTCATCCCGGAAGCAGCACACCAGCGCTACGGTATAGATTCCCTGCTCTTCCAGCTTCTGCAGGGCATCATTTACCGCCTGGTCCCCGTTGACCCCCGCTTCCTCAGCCAGGTTCTGGTCGGAGTGCCAGGCAAGACTTCCGTCCTGTCCTTTCATCTCCAGGATCAGGGCATTGGCGCCCGCCTGTTCCATTAGGGTCTGGGCCGTTCCTTCCAACAGAGTGCTTACAGGCAGCTGCACCGCCTTTATGGCGGGGGCAGTCTCGACTACCGGCTCCTCTTCTTTTGTCTCTTCTTTCACGGTGATATTGTTTGGATCAGGGGAACTCTTTACAGGCTCCTCCTTATCCGCCAGGAACGGCAGTTCCAAGCGGATCCCGTCATCGGTGTAGACGATATAGTCCTGGGCTAAGAATAAGCCCGCCAAAACAAGAATCACCGCCACACCCAGTATGATGGCAATGATCCTTAACAGATCTGTCAGAGTTCTGCGGCCCCGATAGCCGCCGTATTTGCCGCTGGAGCGCCCCATTTTGTGTCCTCCCCATTGTTCGCGCAGGCAGGTGTGTTCGTGCTGAAATCATGGATTACAATTTCAAGTATAACAATATTCTACCCCTCTGGCAACCGCAAATTCTTTAAAAATCTGTTACTTTTCTCTTATATTCCCCTTAAATCACCATTCCGCCGTCCACATTCAGCACCTGACCGGTAATAAACCGGGCGCTGTCGCCGGCCAGAAAACAGATGGCCTCGGCCACCTCCGCAGCCGTCCCCATTCTTCCCAGTGGGGCCTCCTCGGCCAGCGCCCGGCGGTCCTCCGGGGTGAGAAAGGCGGTCATTTCTGTCTCGATGGCCCCGGGGGCCACACAGTTCACCCGGATATTGGAAGGGCCCAGCTCCTTGGCCAGGGCCCGGGTCAGCCCCACCACTCCCGCTTTGGCCGCGGAATAGGGGGCCTCGCAGGAGCCTCCCGTCACCCCCCACATGGAGGAGATGGTGACGATAGCCCCCTGCTTTCGAGAAACCATACCGGGAATGACGGCCCGGAGTGTATAGAACACCCCGTCCAGATCGGCTCCCATCACCTGCCGCCACTGGCTGTCAGTGGTATCGGTAAGCAGCTGTACAGGCAGGGCGATGCCCGCACTGCAAACCAGAGCGTCGATAGGGCCCAGTTGATTCCGGGCACTCTCCACCAGCTTTTCGGCCTGGACCGGATCGGATACATCCCCCTCCACCAGGGCGGCCTTGGTTCCCCGGGCGGTCAGTTCCTCCAGCAGTGCCCGAGCCCGTTCCCGGCTCTGGTGGCAGTGGATACTCACCCTCCACCCCTCACGGGCAAACTGCCGGGCGGCAGCGGCCCCGATCCCACGGGAGGAGCCGGTGATCAGCACATGTCTGTCCATCCTCATCACACCTCACACAAACACAGCCTGAACCAGCACCATATAGAGGACGGTAGCCCCGAAAATGGACAGCAGGTCATTCCCCTTCCACACATGCAGGCCCACCGCCGTTCCTCCCGCCAGCAGGGTGGGCAGCCATCCGGCGGGGGTGTCAAAGGTGACTCCCTTCAGGCAATAAATGATGAGCATGGCAATGATGGCGGGGGGCAGCACCTTCCCCAGGTACAGCACGATTCTTGGGGGGTGGTCTCCCCGGTCAAAGAGCAGAAAGGGCAATGCCCGGGTAAAAAAGGTGACGATGGCCATGACAAAAATAGACGCCAGGGTCTCCACAGGGCTTAGCGGCACAGGGATTCCTCCTTTTTCTCAGGTACTTCCTCCAGCCGCCTGCGCAGGACGGTCAACAGGATCACGATCATGCCCAGAGCGGGGAGCAGCATGTCCTCCGCCCCCACCACCAGCAAACTGAGCAGGGTGGCTCCGCCTCCCAACAGAGCGGGCAGGTGGCTGCCCGCCTTTTTCCACTGACCAACGGCAATGACCAGAAACAGGGCGGTCATGGCAAAGTCTACCCCAGTGGTATCAAAACCAAGGGCCGAACCCAGCACAGACCCCAGCACAGACCCGGCGATCCAGTAGCTGTGATCCAGCATGGCCACGGCAAAGTAATACCGGTGCTCATCGACTCCCTGGGGCACCTTTGCCGCGCTGAGCAGGGCATAGGTTTCGTCCGTCAGGGAGAAGATCATATAGAACTTCCGAAGTCCCATCCCCCGGAATTTTTCCAGCATGGACAGTCCGTAGACCAAATGGCGGAAATTGATCATCAGCGTCAGAAAAGCCACCTGGCTCAGATGGGCCCCGGTGGCCAAAAGGGATACCCCCAGATATTGCCCGGAGCCGGCATAAATGGTCAGGCTCATCAGCAGAGCCCAGCCTACGCCATATCCCGCTGTCTGGAGCATCAGGCCAAAGGCCATACCAATGGCCAGATACCCCATCAAAACCGGAACCGTCGCAGGAAAGGCAGCGGCCAAGGTCTTTCGATCCATGAAGCTACACCTCGTCACATCGGATTTCGACTCATTTTACCTGTTTTCGACCCTGGTTGCAAGCCCCTTTTCCCCGTCTCAGGTATACTTATTAAGAAAGTGAAAATTTTCCGGTTCTTTCCTTGATTTTTTCTAAAAGCAACCTATAATAGTCTCTACTTAAGAAAACTGGAATCAATTTCTTACTTTGTCATCTGCGTTACCCAAGCATGGAGGAACACCCATTATGAACCAGCTTCTTTTCATTTACAACCCCACATCCGGAACCGGAAAAATTGGCAGCGAATTATCCGCCATTCTGGATACCTTTACCAAAGCCGGATGGCTCACCACTACCTATCCCACTCAGGACAAGGGGGATGCCGCCCGGGCCGCCCGGGAGATGGGCAGTCAGTTTGATCGGGTGGTGTGCGCCGGCGGGGACGGCACTCTCAGCGAGGTGTCCGGCGGATTGATGACACTGGACGCTCCGCCTCCCCTGGGCTATATCCCCTTCGGCTCCACCAACGACTGTGCCACCACCCTCCACCTGCCCAAGGGCACCAAGCAGGCCGCTCTGGCCGCAGCTGGGGCTGGGAAGATCGCCCCTATGGACATGGGCCTTCTCAATGACCGCCCCTTTGTATATGTAGCTGCCTTTGGGGCATTTACCAATGTGGCCTATGATACCCCCCAGGACCTGAAAAAAACATTTGGTCACCTGGCCTATATTTTCGCAGGCATCGCCTCCCTGCCCACCATCACCCCCTACCACCTGAAGGTAGAATACGACGGAAAGACCCTGGAGGACGATTTCTTCTATGGCATGGTCAGCAATTCTCTATCCATCGGCGGCATGAAAACCCCAAAGTGTGACCAGGTGGTATTGGACGACGGTCTGTTTGAAGTCACCCTGTTCAAAAAGCCCCTGAACTTTGCCGACCTGGCCAACGGTCTTCAGGCCCTGATCAATCTGGATCCCCCGGAGGGAGGTTCCCTCATTCAGTTTCAGGCCAGCCGCCTTACCTTTACCAGTGACCAACCGCTCCCCTGGACCATCGACGGGGAGTTCGGCGGAAGCCAGATGGTGAATCAGATTGTCAATCGTCAAAAGGCCCTTCAGATCATTCAAGGCACATAAATGAACACCCTGGCGGTTCAAACCGCCAGGGTGTTCTTGCTTTTTTATTTTTCTTTCAAAATCTCGGCCATGTCCATCTCCTGGGCATCGCTCCACAGCCGCTCCAGGTCGTAGAACTTCCGTGCCTCGTCGGTGAACACATGGACCACCACGCTGGAGAAATCCATCAGCAGCCAGGTCCCGTCCCGGTGCCCCTCGATGTGGTGGGCATGCTCTCCCTGCTTCTCGGCAGCCTCCTCACAGGCGTCGGACATGGCCTTCACCTGGGTGTTGGAGGTGGCGGTACACAGAACAAAGTAATCCGCCAGGGTGGTCAGCTCCTCGGTCTTCAGGACCTTGATATCCTGTCCCTTCTTGCTGTCCAGGGCTTTGGCCAGCAGAGCCGCAAGTTCATAGGAATTCATCCGGTCCGCTCCTTTCTTCTTTCAAATATGTGATTCAGTAATCGCTGTCGATTTCTTGTCATACCGCAGGGATATCCTGGGAGGGCGTACTGTCTACAGTAGGTGAGGTCTGTACGGGATCACCGGAAGTGACCTCGCTGCCCGAGCTCTCCTGGTTCCCTCCCGAGGATGTCCCCGGATCCACCGGGTCCCCAGGCAGGACCGGATCATTGGGGATAACGGGATCTGTAGTCGTTCCGGAATTATCGGGATCGGTAGAGGTCCCCGGATCCTGAGGCTCTGTGGTCTCACCGGAGGTGTCCCCTGTTCCGGGGATCACGGGATCGCCGGGGAGCACAGGATCCTCCGATCCTGTACCTTCGCCCGACTGCTCCGGATCCTCAGTTTCAACAGGCTGCTCGGGCTCATCCGGGACAGGATCGGGGGCTACATAGACATACCCCATGGAGGGGTCTGCAAGAGTGCCGTTGGTCACTCCAAAGCCGCCGTTACTCTTTATATACATCAGCTGCAGATCGCTGGACTGAATATCGTCCACATAGGGATTGATACCGTCGTTGAGCAGTTCCAGCAGCTCGCTCTCATTGGCCACCACCATGGAGGCTCCGCCATAGGACACGCCCGTCCAGGGCATGGACACAATGGTCACATCCTCGTCCGGGTCCATGCCCACGGCCAGCTCGGCAAAGGCCAGGATGTTGCCCACACTCAGGTCGGTATCCACATTTTCCATAAAGATGTTGACCAGGGTGGGCAGCTTCAGCAGCACATCAGGCTGCAGACACTCCTTGAGCACCGCCACCAGGAAGTCCCGCTGGATCTCGGTGCGACCGCTGTCCCCCAGAGAGATGGAGTAGTCGTTGTTCTTTCGGAAACGAATGACCTCCATGGCGTCCTGGCCGTCCAGCAGGCGGTAACCCGCCTGCTGGTGGATATGAAGATTCTGGGCGGGGTCGTCATAGTCCATGTCAAAGGGGACCTCAAAGTATACGCCCCCGATGGTATCCACCAGTTCACCGATAGCCTCCCACTGGACCATCACATAGAAGTCGGGATAGATTCCGGTAAGCTTGCTGACCTCCTTCTTCAGGGCGGTCATGCCATTCTCCACACGCTGCTCCTCCGGCAGACTCTTGTCGCCCCGGTTCCGGGCATATACGGAGTTGAGCCGCTTGCTGCTGGCACTGGTGTTGATCATGGTGTCCCGGAGCAGACTGATGGCGTGGATCTCCTTGTTCTTGGTGTCATAGCTCACCAGGATCATGGTATCGGTGGAGCCGCTGACCACATCCTGGCCCACCAGCAGGAAGGTATAATACCCATCCTTCCGACCGCTCTTGGCCACATCAGGCAGCTCGGAATCGTCGTATTCCACTCCTCCGCCCTCCTCCAGAGTGGCGTTGGACGAAGGGTTGCCCGGCAGATTGGGGATCTCAGGCAACCGGATCCAGGCTCTGGCCGCCGTAAAGGCCACAATCACCAGAAGGGCCAGAATCACCAGTACCTGGAACAACCGGTAGCGGATCTTCTGTCCCTTGTCCAAACCCGCTACCCATGCTTTATGCTGCCGCCAATAGTCTTTCAGGGAGAGCTTCCGGGAGGCAGCCTCCCGCTTTCCGTGCTTATTATTTTCTGTCATCTTTTTTTCAGTCCTCTGTTGTCACGCCGTGTTCTCTCAGCCAGGCCTGGGCCTGGAGGGTGTTTTGATGAACGGGCAGCTTGCGGTCCTTCATCTCCTGAATGGTGGTCTCCACGCCCAGGAGCAGTGCCTTGTCCAGATCCTGATAGGCCAGCTCCCGCAGCCGCTCTACCCCCTCAAAATCCCGGTTGGGCTCCATATAGTCGGCCACATACAGGATCTTTTCCAGTGTGGTCATATCCGCTTTGGCGGTGGTATGCCAGTAGATGGCCCAGAAGACCTCATCCGGCTCGCCAAACACGGCCCGGGCGATACAGGCCCCGGTCTTGGAATGGAGGAGTTTTACCGCCACCTGTTCCAGCTCGTCCAGCTGAACCCCATACTGCCGGCACAAGGAAAGCTGATCCTCCAGCTCCAGGTACTTGGTACAGTCGTGGAGGATGCCCGCCCTCCGGGCATAGGTCTCATCGGCGCCCCAGCGCCGGGCCAGGCGGACTGCTTCCTCCTCGGTACCGCGGATGTGTTTGACCCGCTTTTCCCTCACCATGGAGTAGGAACAGGCCCGCAGCTCCGGGATATCCAGGTGCTTCAAATCAGCATGGGTGCCGTAGAGACCATTCATGAGGATGTAGCCGTACACGCTGGGGTGGAGGTACTCTGCCCCCTTTCCTCCGGCCAGCAGCTCCCGCAGCTGGGTGGAGGAGATGTCTACCAAATCGGACAGGGTCAGGGTGACCACCTTGGCCCCGTAGGTCCCCTCCAAAAAGGTCCGTTGAGGAGCAAAGACCGCCTCTCCATCCTGTTCCTTCCGGCCAAAGGCGCAGATCCCCGCCAGTTTGAGAATGTCCGCCGGGTCATGCCACTGATGGAGGGTGAGGAACATATCCGTCCCCATGATAAGCCACAGC
>CALWOR010000060.1 GCA_944383205.1 uncultured Oscillospiraceae bacterium
ACAATTCCACAATAGAAAGGATTTTGACTTATGGCTAAAGTACAACCCCGTACCCTCTCCGGTTTTATGGAGCTGCTCCCCGGCCGTCAGATTCAGTTTGACCGTATGGCCGCTATTATCCGCGAGTCCTTCTCTCTCTACGGCTTCACTCCCCTGGACACCCCCCTTATTGAGGCAAGCGAAGTACTTTTGGCCAAGGGCGGCGGTGAGACAGAGAAGCAGATCTATCGTTTCAGCAAGGGCGACAGCGATCTCTCCCTGCGCTTTGATCTGACCGTTCCCCTGGCCAAATATGTTGCTCTCAACTATGCCAACTTGGCCTTCCCCTTCCGTCGTTTTCAGATCGGAAAGGTATACCGGGGCGAGCGGGCTCAGCGGGGTCGTTTCCGCGAGTTCTATCAGGCCGATATTGACATCATTGGTGATGGCAAGCTGGATGTTTTCAACGACGCAGAAATCCCCGCCATCATCTACCGCACCTTTACTGCTCTGGGTCTGCGCCGCTTCCAGATCCGGGTGAACAACCGCAAGATCCTCAACGGCTTTTATGCCATGTTGAATCTTACTCAGAAGTCCAGCGATATTATGCGTACCGTGGACAAGCTGGAGAAGATCGGTGAAAAGAGCGTACGCGACCTGCTCACCTCTCCTGAAATCGGCCTGAGCGATGAAGAGGCCGCTGAGATTCTTCGTTTTATTGACATCAAGGGTGACAACTCCTTTGTTCTCTCCTCTTTGGAACAGTACCGTGGCCGGAATCCCATGTTTGACGAGGGCCTGGACGAGCTTGGTCTGGTAGCCAAAAACCTGGCTGGCTTTGGTGTGCCTGAAGAGAACTTTGCTCTGGATCTGACCATCGCCAGAGGTCTGGATTATTACACCGGCACGGTATATGAGACCACCATGCTGGATCACCCCGAAATCGGCTCTATCTGCTCCGGCGGACGCTTTGATAACCTGGCCGAGTATTACACAGACCGGCAGCTGCCTGGTGTAGGTATCTCCATCGGACTGACCCGTCTGTTCTTCGTCCTGGAGGACCAGGGCTATCTTAACGATCAGCTGAACACCGCTCCCGCTGATGTTCTCATCCTTCCCATGACTGAGGATATGGCCCCTTCCATCTCTTTGGCCACCAATCTTCGTACTGCCGGCGTCCGCACCCAAATCTACGGCGAGCAGAAGAAATTTAAGCAAAAGATGAGCTATGCCGACAAGCTGGCTGTTCCCTATGTGATTTTCCTGGGCGAGGATGAGATCAAGGATGGCGCCGCTGCAGTCAAGAACATGCGTACCGGGGAGCAGGTAAAGCTGCCCATTGCCGAGGCCGTCACTTATATTCAATCCGGCCTGAGCGAATTGAATCAGGGAGCTCCCATTCTGGACAAGGGCGTGCAGTAAGCTTTTAGGGCGAAAGGAGCTGCCATGAAAGGACAGCTGAAACAGGTCGGCATTGTTTTGGTTATCCTTGTGTGCACCGCCGTTCTGATAGTTGGCGGATACCTTTGGATCAGCCGGCCGGTATCCTTTTCCTCCATGTTTCCCATCGCCACCGAAGATATTTCCTTCTGCCATGTCACCCTCCATACCCTCAGCGAGGAGGATATGGACGATCAAACCGGTACCCTTACCCAAGAGTAGACGGAGGAGCTTTTGCGCCGCCTCTCCAAAGGGGAATACCGGCTGGACACCCCCTCTCTGTTCTTTTCCGGTGACAAGGTGCGAGTCGCCATATCCCCTTATGCCATTCTTGATTTTTCCCAAGCGGACGGAAGTTTGGGAGAGCTGACCCTGGCGGGAGACCATATCCGGGTGATTCCACCCACTTCCTCCAGCCGCTCCCGACTGTATATCCCGGAAGGAGGCGCCTACTTTCAGGAGAAGATTGTTGGCTACCTGCAAAGCTGCCTGTCTTCAGAATCCTAACGGAGAATTCAACTGCACCTTCCAATCATATCAGGCTGCTATTCAGCCTGATATGATTGCGTATAGAAATAATTTAATAAAATAGTACAAATTGGAGTTGATTTTTGTGGATAATCTTCAAGGTTTCCACCGCAGCCACTACTGCGGGGATCTGCGCGCCGCTGATGCGGGCAAGACTGTTTCCGTGTGCGGCTGGGTGCAGCGCCAGCGTGACAAAGGGGCGCTGATCTTTGTGGACCTCCGAGACCGCACCGGTATTCTTCAGCTGACCTTTGACGACGGCACCGACCGGGAAATTTTTGAAAAAGCCAAGAGCCTGCGTTCTGAGTATGTGGTGGCCGCCACCGGCAAGCTGAAGGAGCGCGAGGCCAAGACCGATAAAATTCCCACCGGCGATGTGGAGTTATATGTTACAGAGCTCCGTCTGCTGGCCAAGTCTGAGACTCCTCCCTTTGCCATTGAGGAGAACAGCCAGGTCAATGATATGCTTCGGCTGAAGTACCGCTATCTGGACCTGCGGCGCCCGGATATGCAGCACGCCATCGCCACCCGACACAAGATCACCAAGATTGCCCGGGATTACTTTGATGAGCAGGGTTTTTTGGAAATTGAGACCCCCATCCTCACCAAGTCCACCCCTGAGGGTGCCCGGGACTATCTGGTCCCCTCTCGTGTCCACCCCGGTAAGTTTTATGCTCTGCCCCAGTCTCCCCAGCAGTATAAGCAGCTGCTGATGCTCTCCGGCTTTGACCGCTATTTCCAGATCGCCCGGTGCTTCCGGGACGAGGATCTGCGGGCCGACCGTCAGCCGGAATTCACCCAGATCGACTTGGAGATGTCTTTCATTGATGAGGATGACATCATGTCCATCCAGGAGGGCTTCCTGAAGCGCGTCTTTAAAGAGGTTCTGGATGTGGATGTTCAGACTCCCTTCCAGCGTATGCCCTGGCAGGAGGCTATGGACCGCTTCGGCTCCGACAAACCTGACCTGCGTTTTGGCTTTGAACTGAAGGATATCAGCGACATTGTGAAGGACTGCGGCTTTGGCGTGTTCTCCGGCCCCGTAGCCGAGGGCGGCTCTGTACGCCTCATCAATGTAAACGGTCACGCCGGTGACTTCCCCCGTAAGAAAATCGACAAGCTGGTGGACTTTGTCAAGACCTATAAGGCCAAGGGCCTTGCCTGGGCCCGTCTCATTGACGGACAGGTGACCAGCTCCTACCAGAAGTTTCTTACCGAGGAGGAGAACAAAGCCATTCTGGAGCGTGCCGAGGCCAAGGATGGAGACCTGATCCTCATTGTGGGTGATGCCAAGAACACCGTGGTGTGGGCCGCCCTGGGCGCTCTGCGCTGCGAGATCGCCCGTCAGCTGGATATGCTTGATCCCAAAGACTTTAAGTTCTTGTGGGTCACCGAGTTCCCCATGTTCGAGTGGAGCGAGGAGGAGGGCCGCTATCAGGCCATGCACCACCCCTTTACCGCCCCTATGGTAGAGGATGAGGACAAGATCCTCTCCGACAAGGCAAACTGCCGCGCCCGGGCCTATGACATCGTCCTAAACGGCACCGAGCTGGGCGGCGGCTCCATCCGTATCAACACTCCCGAGATGCAGGAGAAGGCCTTCCAGGCCCTTGGAATCAGCGATGAGGACATTCAGGAGCGCTTCGGTCACCTGGTTGGCGCCTTTAAGTTCGGCGCTCCTCCTCACGGCGGCCTTGCCTATGGCCTGGACCGGCTGTGTATGCTTATGGCCGGTGCCGGTTCCATCCGGGATGTGATCGCCTTCCCCAAGGTTCAGAACGCCTCTGATTTGATGATGGCCTGCCCCGACTTTGTGGATGACAAACAGCTGGACGATCTGTCTATTGCTGTTACCCGCAAAGAGCAGGACGAACCTGAGGCCTGAGCTTCTCCTTATCCCATATGCCTTACTATACGGGGTCGGCCCTCTCCTGAGCCGGCCCCGCTTTTTACAGGAGGAATTACCATGAAGCTGGTACAATTCTGGCGCAATGAAAAACCCGCCCTGGGCCTGTGGACGGAAAACGGGATCGTAGATGCTGCTGCTGAGGCCACCCGAAATGGGTGCTCCGTCCCCGAGACTATGGCAGATGCCATAGCCTTGGGACATACAGCACTGATCCGCCTTCTCAGCCCCCTTCTTCAGGACCCTCAGTGCTTTACCTGCGCTCCCCTGGCCCCTGTCGTAACAGGGGCGGGCCGCATCCTCTGCATTGGCCTTAATTACCGTCAGCATGCCAAGGAGTGTAATCTTCCCCTTCCCCCTGCTCCAGTTCTGTTTAACAAATTTTCCAACGCTTTGGCCGCACATGGGGACTGCATTACCCTGCCAAATGATTACAAAGAGTATGATTATGAAGCAGAATTAGTAGCTGTAATAGGAAAACCCGCTCGAAATGTCTCTTTGGATGCCGCTCTGGACTATGTATTCGGCTATACCTGCGGCAACGACCTGTCTACACGGGACCTGCAGTTCGCTCGGGGAAACCAGTGGCTGCTGTCCAAAACCTTCGACGGCTTTGCACCTATCGGCCCCTGCCTGGTAACAGCGGACAGCCTGGACCCGGAGCATCTGGACATCTCCAGCACAGTCAACGGGGAACCGCGTCAACATTCCAATACCTCTGATATGATTTTCCCTTTGCGGGAAATCATCGCCGACTTGTCCCGGCATTTTACCCTTATGCCCGGGGATCTGATTTTTACCGGGACGCCTCAGGGAGTCATGCAGGGTTATCCGGCAGACCGAAAAAACTGGCTCAAGCCGGGTGACCGGGTGGACATTACCATTCAGGGGATCGGAACCCTCACCAACACCTTCCGCTAAAAAGGCTTATGAAACGATATCTGATCCTGCTTTTTGCGGTACTGCTTACAGGCTGTACCGCCGCTCCCAGCCAGTTTATGCCCTATGAGCCTTCTCAGGAAGCCTTTACACTCCTTCCGGTCTCCAGCAAGCGTCCGGACATATCTCAGCTTGAGGCGGATACCGACTCCCGTCAGCAGACTGTGAATCTTATTCTCTCTTCCATGACAACGGAAGAGAAAGTGGGCCAGCTCTTTTTTGCCCGCTGCCCCGCTCAGGACGGCGCACAGCTGGCTAGCACCTATCACTTGGGAGGTTATATACTCTTTGGCCGCGACTTCAAGGAGAAGACTGCTCAGCAGATTCGAGACGACATCGCCTCTTACCAGCAGGCTAGTTCAATTCCAATGCTCATCGGCGTAGACGAGGAAGGGGGCACTGTGGTCCGGGTCAGCTCCAATCCGGAGCTTCGCGCCCATCGCTTCCCATCCCCCCAGCAGCTCTACGCTGCGGGCGGACTGGATAAAATCATAGAAGACGCCGGTGAAAAAGATGCGCTGCTCCAGTCTCTGGGTATCAATGTAAATTTTGCCCCGGTAGCCGATCTCTCCACTAATCCGGAGGATTTTATTTATCCCCGTACCCTGGGCCTTGGCGCGGAAGAAACAGCAGCCTATGTTTCCGCTCTGGTCTCCAAAATGGAGCAGGACGGCATGGGAAGCGTTTTAAAGCATTTCCCGGGATATGGCCCTAATGAGGATACCCATACCGGCTCGGCCCTGGATCTCCGGCCTCTGGAGCAATTTCAGACGGAAGACTTTCTTCCCTTTCAGGCGGGTATCCAGGCCGCAGCGGGTGGAAGCGCCGCCGTCCTTGTATCTCACAACATTATGGCGGCGGTAGATCCTGATGCCCCCTCCTCCCTCTCCCCTGCTGTTCATCAGCTGCTCCGGGAGGAACTGGAGTTTCAGGGTGTGATTCTCACTGACGATCTTGCTATGGACGCTGCAGCAAACTATGCTGGCCAGCAGTCTCCGGCAGTACTGGCTCTGCAGGCAGGCAATGATATGGTCGTTACAACGGATTTTACCCTTGAGATTCCACAGGTCCTCGCTGCTTTAGAGGAAGGCCTGCTCACCATGGAACAAATCGACCGGGGAGTCCTCCGAGTGTTGTGCTGGAAATATGATCTTGGCCTTTTGGGATAAAAAAATGTCCGCCGAGAGGCGGACATTTTTTTATCCCAGTATCAGCATCAGAATGGGAATAGTGATAAAGCTGCAGAAAATGGACAGGCAGGAACCGGTAGCGGCATATTTTTCATCTGCCCCATAGGCGCCGGCCATCACCGTCACCTGGCTTACCACCGGAAGAGCACTCTCCACCACAAAGACATCCCGGGCCAGTCCCGTCACGCCAAACAACAAGCAAAATCCCAAACAAATCATGGGTGCGACCACCAGACGCAGAGCCAGCATCAGCGGATGTCCGGGCAGCAGACGCAAATTCTTCAGTCCCACCTCATAGACAATAAACCCGCAGTAAATAAGGGCCAGAGGAGAGACCGAATCGCTCACATATCCCGCAAAGCGCATCAGCGGGTCGGGAAGGTGAAGACCCAGTATCAGCATCACAATGGAAAACATCACACCCAGAATGGGCGGCTTGCTGAACATGTTCTTCAAAAAGCCGGCCACTGTGGTTTTTTCCTTTTTGATGGTACCCGACCTCTCAATGAGCAAAATCCCAACAGATTGAAGAAAGGTGGTATTAGATAAGTAATAGATCATGACATAGGGCATACAGGCTTCGCCAAACAGCTGGGTACAGACAGGAATTCCGATAAACAAGGTATTGGAAAGTCCCGCCATGGCTACAAACACACCCCAGCGATTATGGGGCAGACGAAGCAGGGTAGCCGCTCCCATAGAGATCAGCAGCGTTATACCCACACCCAGCAGTCCCGCCACCAGCATCCAGCCGGCATGAGCCAGACTGTCTCGATCCAAGTTATTCAATAGTCCTACAATACAGTTACAGGGCACTGCGATATTGACAATGTACTTGCTGACAAACTTCTTCTCCTTGGCTGTCATCCAGCCAAGTTTCCCCATAATATAGCCCAGGGACATGATCATCAGCAGTACCAGACAGGCTGACACTGCATTAAAGAACCCGGCCATGGTATCTCACTTCCTCAAAAATACAGGGCCCCGGCGTTATCTCTCTCCCGCCGGGGCCTATTTGTTTACTCGCTCTTGGGCTCTCCCGTCTTTCCGGCAGCACCGCCTCTTGGACGATGACGGCGGCGGCGGCGATTCGGTTTCCGCTCCCCTTCCTTCTGCTCGCCGCCTTCCTGAACCTTGGGCTGCTCCTTGGACTGGGCCTGTGGAGGCTGAGATACGGCAGCTTCTCCCCCATCACCCTTTGGCTTACGGTGGCGGCTTCTGCTGCGCCGGCGGGGCTGTTCTTCCCTTTCCGAATCCTGCCGCTGAGGCTGCTGTTCCTCCCGGCTTGGGAAAGCGGCTTCTAAAGCCGCTGACAGCCGCTCCTCCTCTCCCACGGTGGCAGATTCTTCCGGCTCTCTGCGCAGCTTAGCCAATTCAGACAGGGGCGGCTCCACATATCCTTCCGGCCGCTTTCCTTTTCCGTTTCGAATCACACACAGCTCACAGTTGTGGTAGCTCTTGGGTGTCTCAGGAGCGGAGTCCAGTCTGACCTGTACCGTCTGCCGCAGCAGATTGATCCCGCATACTGTCCCCGCGCCGTCTGGTGTTTCCACAAAAGATTCCTGCTTGGGGGTATGCTTCACCAGATCCTCATAGGCATCCTGTTCATATTTCAAGCAGCACATCAGCCGTCCGCAGGTACCGGAAATTTTGGTTGGATTCAGGGACAGGTTTTGTGTCTTGGCCATTTTTATGGACACAGGCTGGAAATCGTCCAAAAATTGGGCACAGCAGAAGGGTCTCCCACAGATTCCCAGTCCGCCCAGCATCTTTGCCTCATCCCGCACGCCGATCTGCCGCAGCTCGATCCGGGCGTGAATGGTACTGGCAAGGTCTTTTACCAGGGCACGAAAATCCACACGCCCTTCAGAGGTAAAGAAAAACAATACCTTACTGCCGTCGAAGCTGTACTCTGCGCTGACCAGCTTCATATCCAAGCTGTGTTCAACGATCTTCTCCTGGCAGATGGAAAAGGCTTTTTTCTCCTTCTCCCGGTTTTTTTCCACCATCCCCGCATCCTCTGCGGTAGCCAGACGGACCACCGGACGCAGAGGAGCGGTAAGCTCAATTTCATCGATCATGGTATTGCCTTGAACACACTGGGCATATTCCTGACCCCGCGTGGTCTCTACAATTACACCATCCCCCTCCTGGAACTGAATTCCGTTGGGGTTAAAATAATATTGTTTTCCTCCGCTTTTAAAGCGGACGCTAATGATCTCGATCATGAGAATTTCTCCTTTATTTCAAAAGGGCTTGTCAATCCCACATCAAATACCGATAAACATGCCGGCGCAAAGCCAACCTGCCAGTTGTCCGGGATTGGCATTGAGCTGGGCAGCACTTCGCAGCTGTTTTACCAGCTCTATGGCCTTTAAAATGCGATGTCTGTCCCCTGCCTGGGTCATTTTCTTTCCCAGCTCTCCTTCCAACAGGTCCAAAAATGGAAGCAATGCATCCCGGCTCCCCTGGTCCAGCACCATGGACGCCTGAAATACCTGGAGCTCGTCTCCCTGAATCAAGGCCTGAACCAGACGGTCCACCTGTTCTCTGCGCTCCTGTCCGGGGCCGGTCTGCTCTAAAGCATCCACTGCCCGGCCCAAAATTCCCTGACATTCCATAACTGCTCTGTTTCGCTCCTGCAGCGGTGCCTGAGGGTATTTCTCCTGCAGCCAGCTTCTGCACTCATCCAGCGGAACCGGAGACAGAACCAGCTGCTCACACCGGGAGCGGATCGTCTGAAGAAGTCCGCCGACATTTACAGCAAGCAATAAAAAAGACGCATAGGGCGGCCCTTCCTCCAGAAGCTTCAACATGGCGTTCTGGGCAGAGGAATTCATCTGGTCTGCGCCTTCCAAAAGATAGATTTTCCGCACTCCTTCATTGGGGCGGACATAGGCGTCGGTACGCAGTTCCCGCACCTGATCCACTGTGATGGATTTCCCCTCTCCGGGGCCGGATATGAAATTGACATCCGGATGAATCCCACGCAGCACCTTTTTACAGGCAGTACACCTCCCGCAGGGACGGCAGAGGTCCGGCGCCTCGCACAGCATGGCCTGAATCAGGAGCCGGGCCAAAGTATGCCGCCCCGACCCCACAGGTCCGGAGATCAGATAGGCATGAGACAATCCACGCCCTTCCTGCTGACAGGAAAGCTGATTTTTTAATCTTTGATTTCCTGCCAGAGCTGAAAGTTCCATACTGTTCCCCGCCGATACTGAATTTTAATCAAGAAGTTACGATCCTTACCTCTGACTTTACATTATACCCTATTTGCCTGAAATAGGCCAGTTCTTTTTTTGTGATCCTCTCCCCAGGGGCCACAACGGGCACACCGGGCGGATAAGGGGCAATTTGGCAGGCAGAAATCTTTCCTTCACACTCCTCCAGTGGACAAAGGATACTGGAAGTAAACAGTGCCTCTCTCACCGACAATACTCGATTGGGAAGCGGTGGCGGCGGAAGAGGAGGACATGGGCCCATCTCCTCCCGCAGCTGCTCCAGCGCTTTTTCCAGCCGGTCAAAATTGTGTGTCAAATCTTGTGCAGTGCAGATAAAGACGACATGCCCGCCGTCCTCCATCTC
>CALWOR010000061.1 GCA_944383205.1 uncultured Oscillospiraceae bacterium
GAGAAAGCCCCCGAAGGTGCCGTCATACTGGCAGCACACCTGGGTCCAGGACATAGGGTTCACCTCCTTAAGAGACGGGGTCGAAGAGGGACAGCTGCTCCGGCATGGGTTCGGCCAGGGCGGGAGCCTCCAGAGCGATGAGGCGGCGCAGCAGGCCGTCCTCGCTGATCTTCAGTCCCCTGGGGGCCCGGCCGGAGCAGGTGAGGAAGTACTGGGCCCGCTTCAGCACCACTCCCAGGCGCTTCAGGCCCTCGAAAGTGAGGGGCCCCGCCCGCCGGGCGGTGAGGATGCGCCGGGCGGAGCGCACCCCGATGCCCGGGACCCGCAGGAGAGCCTCGTAGTCCGCCCGGTTCACCTCCACCGGGAAAAAGTCCAGGTGCCGCAGGGCCCAGCAGCACTTGGGGTCCATCCGGGGGTCCAGGTCGGGCCGGCTCTCGTCAAGCAGCTCCTCCGCCCGGAAGTGGTAGTACCGCAGCAGCCAGTCCGCCTGGTAGAGCCGGTGCTCCCGGAGCAGCGGGGGCTGAAAGTCCCGGGGGGCGGGGAGGAGGGGGCTGGTGGACACGGGCATATAGGCGGAGTAAAAGACCCGTTTCAGGTGATACTTGTCATAGAGACTCTGGGTGAGGGTGAGGATGTGCCGGTCGCTCTCCGGGGTGGCCCCCACGATCATCTGGGTGGACTGGCCCGCCGGGGCGAACCGGGGAGCGTGGCGGCAGAGCCTGCGCTCCTCCCTGGAGACGGTGATGCCGTCCCGGATCTGCCCCATGGGGGCCAGAATGGCCTCCTTCCCCTTGTCCGGGGCCAGCAGGGCAAGACTTTTGGCGCTGGGCAGCTCAATGTTCACGCTCAGCCGGTCGGCCAGCAGTCCCAGGCGGTGGGTGAGCAGGGGATCGGCCCCGGGAATGGCCTTGGCGTGGATATAGCCCCCGAAGCGGTACTCCTCCCGGAGAAGGCGCAGGGTTTCGATCATCAGCTCGGTGGTATAGTCGGGGCTTCGGATCACCGCCGAGGAGAGGAACAGCCCCTCGATGTAGTTGCGCCGGTAGAAGCCCATGGTAAGCTTACACAGCTCCCTGGGGGTGAAGGCCGCCCGGGGGAGGTCGTTGGAGCGGCGGTTGACGCAGTACTGGCAGTCGTAGACACAGCAGTTGGTCAAAAGGACCTTTAAAAGGGAGATGCACCGCCCGTCGGCGGAGAAGGAGTGGCAGCAGCCGGCCATCATGGTGCTGCCCACCGTCCCCGGCCGCCCGTTTCGGTCCAGGCCGCTGGAGGTGCAGGCGGCGTCGTACTTGGCCGCGTCGGCCAGGATCTCCAGCTTTTCCAGCAGCTCCATAAAAGCACCCTCCCCCGTTTTAGAACATTTGTACCATAATTATACCCGGAAACTGCCCCCTGTCAAGTGGAAGATTTCGGCAAAAGTCCCCTTTTTTCCCCTTTGGAGTTGACCTGCCCGCCCCGGGTCAGTAAAATAGAGCTGTTGTGTCCGGCGGGCGCTTCCACCGGACGGAGAGGAGTTTATTATGGAACAACGAGAAAGCTTTTCCTCCCGGCTGGGCTTTCTGCTCATTTCCGCCGGGTGCGCCATCGGCCTGGGCAATGTGTGGCGCTTCCCCTATATTACCGGCCAGTACGGCGGGGCGGCCTTTGTGCTGCTCTATGTGGTATTCCTGGTGGCCCTGGGGCTGCCGGTGATGTCCATGGAGCTGGCGGTGGGCCGGGCCAGCCAGAAGAGCATGGCCCTGTCCTTCCATGTGCTGGAGCCCAAGGGCACCAAGTGGCACTGGTACAGCTATATCGGCTTTGCGGGCAACTATCTGCTGATGATGTTCTACACCGTTATTGCCGGATGGCTGCTTTACTATTGTGTGAAGACCGTCAGAGGGGACTTTTTGGGGCTGGATCCCCAGCAGGTCACCGGGGAGTTTACCAAGATGCAGGCTGACCCGGTGATTATGACGGTATTTATGGTCATTGTAGTGGTCATCGGCATGGTGGTGTGCGCCCAGGGTCTGCGCAACGGCGTGGAGCGGGTGAACAAGGTGATGATGCTCTGCCTGCTGTGTCTGATGGTGGTGCTGGCCGTCAACTCCGTCCTTCTGGAGGGGGCGGGAGAGGGCCTGAAGTTCTACCTCCAGCCCGACCTGCGTAATCTGGTCTACAACGACCAGGGGGAGTTTATCCTGGGTGAGGCCGTCTTTGCCGCCATGGGCCAGGCCTACTTCACACTGTCCCTGGGCATCGGGGCCATCGCCATTTTCGGCAGCTACATCGGCCGGGAGCACCGGCTCATGGGCGAGTCGGTGCGCATCGCCGTGCTGGACACCAGCGTGGCCTTCACCGCCGGTCTCATCATCTTCCCCGCCTGCTCCGCCTACGAGGTGGAGCCCCAGGTGGGCGCCTCCCTGGTGTTCATCACCCTGCCCAATGTCTTTAACCACATGCCCATGGGCCAGTTGTGGGGAGGGCTGTTTTTCGTTTTTCTGTCCTTTGCCGCCCTGTCCACCATCATCGCCATCTTCGAGAACCTCATCTCCTTCTGTATGGACAAGTGGGGCTGGAGCCGGAAGAAGGCCATGCTGGCGAACCTGGTTGGGGTGCTGGTGCTGTCCATGCCCTGCGTGCTGGGCTCCAATGTGTGGAGCGGGGTGCGCATCCTGGGGATGGACATCTCCACGGTGGAGGACTTCCTGGTTTCTCAGAACATCCTGCCCCTGGGCTCTCTGGTGTACCTGCTGTTCTGCGTGAGCAAGCTGGGCTGGGGCTGGGACAACTTCCTGGCCGAGGTGAACGCAGGCGAGGGTCTGCGCTTCCCCAGGAGCATCCGGTTCTATGTGACCTATATCCTGCCCATTGTGGTGCTGGGCATCTTTATCATGGGCTACTTCTCCTTCTTCGGCTGAACATGACCAAGCGGGCTGCCGGTTTTCTGACGGCGGCCCGTTTTTGTTGACAAAATATAAAAAGTTCGGTAAAATGAGGAAGAATCTTGAACATAACAGATAAAAGGAGCGGAGCATGATGGACGAGCTGCTGGAACAACTGGTGGAGGAGTGCCGGGGCTGCACATCCCAAGGAAAGGTGGCCACCTACATTCCCGAACTGGCCAAGGCCAACCCGGAGGAGCTGGGGATCTATGTGCTGCAAAGCGACGGGCGGCACTGTCAGGCCGGGGCCTATCAGAAGCGCTTTACCATCCAGAGTGTGGTCAAGCCCATTTTGCTGCTGCTGGCCCTGATGGACAACGGGGAGGACTATGTCCGCGCCCGGGTGGGGGTAGAGGCCACAGGCAAGCCCTTTGACGCCATCAACATGACCGACCAGACCCTGTTCAGCGACCACATCAACCCCATGGTGAACATGGGAGCCATCGCCATGTGCACCCTCATCAAGGGCAGCAGCTATGAAGAGCGCTTTCAGCGCCTGCTGGAGCTCACCCGGAAGCTGGCGGGGGACCCGGAGATCCGGCTGGACGAGGCGGTCTATCTCTCGGAGAAGCGCACGGGGAACAAGAACCGGGCCCTGGCCTATCTGCTCAAAACCTACGGGATGATCGAGGACGAGGTGGAGGAGGTACTGGACTGCTACTTCAAGGCCTGCTCCATCTCGGTGAACAGCAAGGATCTGGCCCACATCGCCTTTGTGCTGGCCAACCGGGGCAGACTGCCCCAGACCGACGAGCGGGTGTTCTCCCGCCGGTACGCCCACTATGTGAACGCCATCCTGATGACCTGCGGCATGTACGACGGCTCCGGGGACTTTGCGGTGAATGTGGGCGTCCCCGCCAAGAGCGGAGTGGGAGGCGGCATCATGGCCGTGGTGCCCACTCGCATGGGCATCGGCATCTACGGGCCCAGCCTGGACGAGAAGGGCAACAGCGTGGCGGGCATTCAGGTGCTCAAGGGGCTGTCGGAGCGGATGTATCTCAGCATCTTCTGAGTCGAAAAAGCGGACAGGCCGCTTTTTCGAAGGGGATGCGCAAAAATCCCCCCTCGATTTCGTGGAAATTGTCAGGGGGATTTTTGCGAGAAGTGTTTTTGGAGTCGGCGGAGCCGCTCCAAAAACGGATTAGATTTTATTCCAGCGCCTGCGGGCGCTGGAACTCCTGCGGAGAGCATGAAAACACCCCATGCGCACGGCGCATGGGGTGTTCTGCTGCTTTTGTAATTATCTGAAATATACTAGGGGGTCCTCCGGCCGCTCGGCGGGCTCCACGGACTTGGCGTAGAGTACCACGCCCTCCCCGTCGTAGACCTTGGCCGCCTCCCAGCGGATCTCCGCCGTGACGGTGACCCACTCCCCCTTTTTCAGGGAGCGGGCCTTGTCGTATTTGCACAGGAAGCCGAAAAAGCGGATGTCCTCGGCGCAGCAGGTCATGGCGTTGCGGCCGGGGACGAAGGTCCCCTTGGGGAGCTTCATGCCCGTCATGGCCTGGGTCTTCATGGTGATGGTCTTGCCCACATACCGCTCCGGGTGCTCCTGGATGTCCAGGTACCAGATGCCGTAGTCAGGGTCCTCCAGGGTGATGTGGGGCTCCTCCAGGGAGTAGGGGAGAATGTCCTCCACCTCCAGCTCCTCACCCTTGTCGTCCTCAAAGACGATCTCGCACATCCGGTTCACCGCCCGGATGGACCGCTTCCACCCGGCCAGCGGCATGTCGGGAGTGCAGCGGTTGAAGAGGACCATGTCCGCCTCGGTGACCTGGTCGATGACCATGGACTGCATATTGTTGAGGTACATTTCAAAGGTGGAGCCGTCGATCACATGGATGGCCTGGTAGAGGCCCCAGGTTTTGGGCAGCTTCAGGTTCCGCAGCAGATCCATGGGCCACATGCCGTTATATTCCAGCAAGACCCGCTCGGGCTGGAAGCGCCGGTCCACCTCCTGGAGAAATTCCGTGTTGAGCCCCTCCTGGTCCTCGATGGGCACCAGGCGGCAGTTCCGGTGGGACAGGTGCTGGGGGTCGTACTCCTCCTCCCCGTCCTCGCACATGAGCAGGACGGTGCGCTGGCCGTCGTTGAAGTAGTCCATGTTCAGGGTGTCGGTGAGCAGGGTGGTCTTTCCGCTGTCCAGAAAGCCGGTGATGAGGTAGAGAGGGATACGGGAATCAGCCATGTCCGTCACCTCACGCCAGCAGGAACAGCTTCTCCAGCTGGTCCTCCTTCAGCTCAGAGCCGATGACGCACAGCCGCCCGGTGTAGTCGGCGGCTCCCTCCCGGATCTGGAATTCCTCGGGCACCAGGTCGAAGTGGAGCCAGGTCACCCCATCCTCGCAGGGGAGCATGCCCTTGGCCCGGAGGATGTAGCCGTAGTCCTCCCCCATGGCCAGGGAAGCCAGGATCTCCTGGAGCTCCTCCCGGCTGTACTTTCTTGCCGTCTCACGGCCCCAGGAGGTGAACACCTCGTCGGCGTGGTGATGGTGGTGGACGGTGGAGTGGAGGCAGCTGTCGCACAGCTCACAGGAGGGACATTCACCCTCACAGCCCAGCTGGGCGTGGATCTCCGCCAGCTCCTCCTCCGTGTGGTGGTGGCCGCAGGAGCAGCTGTCGTGGTCGTGGTGGTGGTGCTCATGGTCATGATCATGGTCGTGGTCGTGGTGATGCTCGTGCTCGATCTCCTCCATCAGCTCCTCGGCCAGGGAGTGGCCCCCTTCCATGGCGGCAAGGATCTGCTGCCCGGTGAGCTGGTCCCAGGGGGTGGTGAGGATGGCGGCCTTGGGATTCTTGCCCCGGAGGAGGGTGACGGCGGCGTCCAGCTTAGGCTGGGCCATGTTCTGGGTGCGGGAGAGGACGATGGCGCAGGCGTGCTCCACCTGGTTGTTGAAGAACTCACCAAAGTTCTTCATGTACACCTTGGCCTTGGAGGCATCCACCACGGTGACGAAGCTGTTGAGATGCAGATTGGGCTCTTCCTTCTGGACCCCCTCCACGGCGGCGATCACATCGGACAGCTTGCCCACCCCGGAGGGCTCGATGACGATGCGGTCGGGGGCGTAGTCGGCCAGTACCTTCTTCAGGGCGGCGCCGAAGTCCCCCACCAGGGAGCAGCAGATGCACCCGGAGTTCATCTCGGTGATCTCCACCCCGGCGTCCTTGAGAAAGCCGCCGTCAATGCCGATCTCGCCGAACTCGTTTTCGATGAGGACGAGCTTTTCTCCCTGGAAGGCCTCGTCCAGGAGCTTTTTGATGAGGGTGGTCTTGCCCGCCCCCAGGAAGCCGGAGATAATGTCGATCTTGGTCATGGTTTTGGTCATATCCTTTCGAAAAATAACATTTAGTATTTCTCAATTCCCTTTTGTGTTCCCGGGTTCAAAGTTTTTCCTGGCGTTCCCGCCCCCTGCGGGGGGCGGGAACACACAAAAGAATTGGGATGTTTGTATTTCGTTAATCCCAGATGAGGCCGGTACGCTCCATCATCCGGCACAGCAGGCCCGCGGCCATCTCCCGGGTGACGGTGTCCCCGGGGGCGGCTCCCTCCAGCTGAAGCTCCAGCTGGGTCATGTTCCGGGCGGCGCACTGGGCCCAGTCGGAATAGTCGTGATAGTTCAGCCACTCCTCCATGGTGAGGGGGGTCTGAGACAGGTCGTAGCCATCCATGCTGCACCAGGCGGCGGCGCTGGCCAGGACGGTGAGCAGCTGCTCATAGGTGATGGAGTCCCCGGGACGGAAGGTGCCGTCCCCGTATCCGGACATGAAGCCCATGCCGGCCATGGCCTTCACGGCCTGGGCATACCAGGCGTCCTGGGCCACATCGGAGAAGGTGTACCGGTCGTCCAGGGGCAGGCCCAGGGCAGAGGCCGCCATGGCGCAGAACTCCCCCCGGGTGATGGCCTCACCGGGGCGGAAGGTACTTTGCTCGTTCCAGGCCAGCAGACCGTAGGCGGCCAGGGTGTTGATCTCCCGGGCGTAGGGGCTGCCGGCTACATCGGAGAAGCTCCGGGAGGTGAAGGGCAGATATTTCTCCCGGGCCAGCTCCTGGGGAGCGGTCTCGGTCCAGATCTGGGTGCCCGAGCCCACATAGAGCTTGGCGGCGGGGGGCAGGGCCTCCAGAAGCTCGGTGAAGGCGGAGCGGTTGTCCTCCTCCAAGGCGCGGCTGAGATCGATGTAGAGGGTCTGGCCGGCGATCTCCAGCTTCAGGTAGCCGGTGGCCCGGGCGGGCTTTCCGGCGCTGAGGAGAAGGGCGGCCTTCTCGGTGTTCTCCTGGGAGAGGACCAGGGTGGGCAGCACCCCTACCTTGTGGTTGGTGGTGCCCTCAGGGGAGAAGAAGCGGTAGACGGTGATGCGCAGGGCCTCGCCGTTTGTAAGCTTGTCGGTATTTGCTCCGGTAAGAATGATCTGAGCGGTGCCCTTGCCGAAGGTGCGCTGGCCCAGGGCGATGCCCGCCCCATAGTCCCGGATGATGCCGGAGAAGAGCTCCGAGCCGCTGGCGGAGTGGGGGCTGGTGAGGACGATCACCGGCTTGTCCGTAAGATCGGGGTAGGAGTCGGAGGTGTAGGAGTAGGAGTACCGGCCGCTGCCGTCCCGGAAGTAGAGCATGGTGCCGCCCCCGGTGAAGAGGGAGGCGGACAGGGCGGTGGCGTCGCTGCTGCCCCCGGGGTTGGCGCGCAGATCCACCACCCACACGGCGGTGGAGTCGTCCAGCTCGTCAATGGCCTGCTGGAAGGTCATGGAGGTGGTGGCCCCAAAGCTGACGCAGTCGATGACGGCGGTACCGTCCTCCAGGGCGTAGGTGACGATGGGGATGGTCACCGACTTGCGGGTCATGGTAAAGGACAGCTCCGCCCCCTCACGGAGGACGGTAACGGTCACCTGGGTGCCCGCCTCCCCCACGATGAGGGTGCGGGGGTCGATGTCGGCGGTGAGGGGGGTGCCGTCCACGGCGATGAGCCGGTCCCCGGCCTTCAGCCCCGCCTCCAGAGCGGGGGAGTCGGGGAGGATGGACAAAATGAGATAGCCCCCGTCAAAGGCGTTTTCCACCGTGGCGCCGATGCCCACCACCACCTGGCCGTCCACCGACTGGTTGAAGGCCTCGTACTGCTGGGCGGTCATGTAATAGGTATAGGGGTCGCCCAAGGCGTCCAGGACCTCCTCCAGGGAGTCCAGCTCCAGCACCTCCTGAGGCACGCCGTCGTAGTAGTACTGGGAGAGCAGCTCCTTGGCGTCCTCCAGCTCCAGAGCGGAGGCGGCGGGGGCGGCCAGGGTGCAGGTGAGGGCCAGAGCGGTGAGGGCGGAGAGAAATTTTTTCATGGGGTCCTCCTTTGAAATCAGAGGCCATTGCCTCAATGGGAGACACGCCGGACGCCATCAGGCGTCCGGCGCGAAGGAACGATCAGATCTTGGGGGTGCGGTAGGTCATTTCCTCCCGCTTGGGGCCGCTGGAGACCAGGGTGATGGGGGCGCCGATGTGAGATTCCAAAAAGTCCACATAGGCGCGGGCGTTCTCGGGCAGGTCCTCGTAGTTCTTGCAGCCCCGGATGTCGCACTTCCAGCCGGGCAGGGTGGTGAACACGGGCTTGGCCCGGAGAAGGCTGGGGGTGGTGGGGAACATATCGGTGACCTGGCCGTCGATCTCATAGCCGGTGCATACGGGGATCTCGTCCAGATAGCCCAGCACATCCAGGCAGGTGAGGGCCACCTGGGTGGCCCCCTGGACCATGCAGCCGTATTTGGTGGCCACCGCGTCAAACCAGCCCACACGGCGGGGCCGTCCGGTGGTGGCGCCGAACTCCCCCTTGTCGCCGCCCCGGCGGCGCAGCTCGTCCCCGGCCTGGCCGGTGACCTCGCTGACAAAGGGCTCGGTCTGGGAGCCCACGCAGGAGGAGTAGGCCTTGGTGACGCAGATCACATCCTCAATGGCGGTGGGCGGCACCGAGGCCCCCACGCAGCCGTACCCGGCCAGGGTGTGGGAGGAGGTGGTCATGGGGAAGATACCCAGGTCCGGGTCCTTCATGGAGCCCAGCTGGCCCTCCAGCAGAAGGGTCTTTCCCTCCTTCAGGGCCTGGTGGACGAAGGCCACGGTGTCCCCCACATAGGGGCGGATACGCTCCCGGAGCTGGAGCATCTGCTCCATCAGCTCCTCTGCGTCCAGACGGGGCTTGTGGTAGAGGTGCTCAAAGAGCACATTCTTCAGCTCCACCGCGGCATAGAGCCGCTCCCGGAGGATCTTCTCGTCAAACAGGTCGCACACCTGGATGCCGATCTTGGCGTACTTGTCGGAGTAGAAGGGGGCGATGCCGCTCTTGGTGGAGCCGAAGGCCTTGCCGCCCAGGCGCTCCTCCTCATAGGTGTCCTGGAGCACGTGGTAGGGCATGAGAATCTGGGCCCGCTCGGAGATGATCAGGTTGGGGGCGGGCACTCCCTGATCGGTGAGGGAGTGGAGCTCGTCCACCAGCTTGCGGATGTCCAGCGCCAGGCCGTTGCCGATGATGTTGGT
>CALWOR010000062.1 GCA_944383205.1 uncultured Oscillospiraceae bacterium
TGGCGAAGTAAACAACTGCAAAAAGCGCGGCCCGGAGCTTGACGCTCCGGGCCGATTTTTGCGCTGAAATGCCGCCGGATTTCTCCGGCGGCATTGTTCTTTATTCAGGCTTGTTTTCCCCATTTTCAGGAGATTCGTCAGGCTTTTCAGAAGCGGGGGCCTCCTGGGGTTTTTCCTCCTCAGGGGCCTTTTCCTCCTCTCCCTCCTCCAGGGCGGGAGCCTTGATCTCCTCGCTGACCATGTGGATGTGCTTGGCGGGGGCCTCGATCACATCGGGGACGGAGGGGCGGAAGGCCTTGTCGCTCTTCCGGGTGGAGGCGTAGGCGTCCTCAACCAGAGCGGGGTCCCGGCCCTCGATGATGGCCACCATCTCGCCGCCGGTGATGGTCTCCTTCTCCAGAAGGTAGGCCACTACCTTGTGCATATCCTCCAGGTTCTCCTCAATGACCTTCACGGCATCCTCGTAGCACACATCCAGGATGGCCTTCACCGCCTTGTCCATGACGGCGGCGGTATCCTGAGCGCAGTCCAGGCCGTAGCCTCCGTCCAGATACTGGCTGCGGACGGAGCCCAGAGCCATCATGCCGAACTCCTCGCTCATACCGAACATGGCTACCATGTTCCGGGCGATATTGGTGGCCTCCTGAATGTCCTGGGAGGCGCCGTTGGTCATGGTGTTCATCACCACCTGCTCAGCGGCGCGACCGCCCATGGACACGGAGATCTTGGCCATGAGCTCTTCCTTGGTGCGCAGGTTGGTCTTGTCCTCCTCGGGCATGAGCAGGGTGTAGCCCAGGGAGCCTTCGGTATGGGGAACGATGGTGATTTTCTGCACCGGCTCGGCGTTCTTCTGCTTGTAGGCCACCATGGCGTGGCCCACCTCGTGGTAGGCCACCAGCTTGCGCTCAAACTCGGTGAGGACGGAATTTTTCTTCTCGCTGCCGGCAATGACGAATTCGAAGGAGGCCAGCAGGTCCTCCTGGGTCACCAGATGTCTGCCGTGGCGGACCGCCCGGAGGGCGGCCTCGTTGACCAGGTTGGCAAGGTCCGCACCCACGGTGCCGGCGGTGGCCAGGGCGATCTTCTTCAGATCCACATCCTCGGCCAGCTTGATCTTCCGGGTGTGTACCTGGAGGGTGGCCAGACGGCCGGCCAGGTTGGGCCGGTCGATGGTGATGCGCCGGTCAAAACGGCCGGGACGGAGCAGGGCCTTGTCCAGCACCTCGGGGCGGTTGGTGGCCCCCAGGACGATGACGCCCTTGCCCGGGTCGAAGCCGTCCAGCTCGGCCAGCAGCTGGTTCAGGGTCTGCTCCCGCTCGTCGTTGCCGCCCATGCGGTTATCACGGGATTTGCCGATGGTGTCGATCTCGTCGATGAAGATGATACAGGGGGCCATCTTGCTGGCCTCCTTGAAGAGGTCGCGGACACGGCTGGCGCCCACGCCCACGAACATCTCCACAAAGTCAGAGCCGCTGATGGAGAAGAAGGGGACGCCCGCCTCGCCGGCCACGGCCTTGGCCAGAAGGGTCTTGCCGGTGCCCGGAGGGCCTACCAGCAGGGCGCCCTTGGGGAGCTTGGCGCCGATCTCGGTGTACTTCTGGGGGTTGTGGAGAATGTCAATGATCTCCTGGAGAGACTCCTTGGCCTCGTCCTGGCCGGCCACATCCCGGAAGGTGACGCCGGTCTTCTTTTCCACATAGACCTTGGCGTTGGCCTTTCCAACGCCCCCAAGGCCGCCCATGCCGCCTTTGCCGCCGATGCCCCGGAAGAGGAACATCATGGCGCCCACCATGATGACGATGGGCAGGAGCGTGGTGATGAGCAGGGAGAGGATATAGGAGGAGGGATCCACCGGATCGCTGCCGTATTTCTCCACTCCATACTCATCCAGCATATTGTAGATGTCGCTGTCTTCCACCGCCGGAGGAACGGTGGTGACATATTCGGTCTCCTTGTTGTTGTTCATGGGCATCCAGGAGAACATCCCGCTGCCCTGGTGGGTCGTCTCATCCTCCAGGTAGGCCAGGGCCTCCTCCTCCTTGCCCTCTTTCAGGGTGATGGTGTAGGTGCTGCTGTCCATCCGGACGGATTCCACCAGGCCGGCCACCACCCACTGCCGGAAGGTGGAGTAGTCCACCTGGACCTGGTTGGCGCTGGCGTAGGAGTTGGAGCAGCTGCGAAACAGCATGGTGAGCACCAGCGCCCACAGAATAATGCTGATCAGCCCCAATGCGTTCTTTTTGTTGTTTCCTTTATCTGGTTTCAAAGGAGCGTACCTCCATTTTTTTGCCGTTTTTCCCGGTTTGGGATATGCTGAATGGTATCATACCACATTTTACCCTTAAAAACAAGAAATGTGCGTGTAAACTTTCTGTGACGATTTTCCCCTGAATGCGGCAAATTACCACTTCCCACTTCCCGCCCGTTGTGGTAGAATGTACTGTAATTTGATTATCTTATTCTGAGAGGATGAACTTTCATGAACAAGCGTCCCCCTCTGCGCCGCTCCGCCCCCGTGGAGCAGGAGAACGACGGCGTCATCGAGGGCCGCAATGCGGTCATCGAGGCCCTTCGGGCCGGCGTCACCATCGACAAGATCTTCATCGCCAAGGGCGAGACCGACGCCACTCTGGGCCACATCGCCTCTACCGCCCGGGAGAAGGGCATCGTGGTGGTGGACGCCGACCGGCGCAAGCTGGACGGCATGAGCCGCACCCACTCCCACCAGGGGGTCATCGCCCAGTGTGCCGTGCGGGAGTACGCCACCGTGGACGATATCCTTTCCGCCGCCCGGGAGAAAGGGGAAAATCCTCTCATTGTAGTGTGCGACGAGCTCTCCGACCCCCACAACCTGGGGGCGGTCATCCGCACCGCCGACGCCGCCGGGGCCCACGGGGTCATCATCCCTAAGCGCCGCTCCGCCGGTCTGACCGCCATCGTGGCCAAGACCTCCGCCGGGGCGGTGGCCCATGTACCCGTTGCCCGGGTGCCCAACCTCCCTGCCCTTTTAAAGGAACTGAAGGAGGAGGGGATCTGGGTCTTCGGCACCGCCGCCCAGGGGACCACCTCCCTCTATAAGGCCGATCTGAAGGGCCCCGCCGCCATCGTCATCGGCAGCGAGGGGGACGGCATGGGACGGCTGGTCACGGAGAACTGCGACTTCACCGTCTCCATCCCCATGTTCGGCAAAATCAACTCTCTCAATGCCTCCGCCGCTGCCGCCGTCCTCCTCTATGAGGCGGTGCGCCAGCGCATGGGTGAATAAGCAGCGCCGTTATCCTGAGCAAATTGAGGTTTCCGTCCATGAGCGACCAAGATAAGAAACTGAATAAGGACGAGCTGTCCCAGGTCAAGTCGCTGATCGGCGATGCCTCCGGCGAGGACTTCTCCCTGGACGACATTCTGGCGGAGTTCGGCACAAAGCCAGCCAGTCCCAGAGCCGTGCCGGTCCAGCCCTCTTCCCAGGGTCCCGACCTGCCCTGGCCCGAGGCGCCCAGGCGCCCCAGGCCCGAAGGAAAGGTAGTGGCCTTTCCCGGGGTGTCCCGTCCCCAGAAGGAGGACGAGGCACCCGAGGAGGAGCTCTCTCAGGAATCTCCCGAAGATGATATTTCTGAGGAAGCTCCGCCCATGGAAGACAGTTCGGAAGAGGAAGATGAAGCGCCCTCCCGGGAGGATCCGGAGGATGAGGAACCCTCTGAGGAGGATAAGGCACGGGCCCCAACCGCCCAGGTGATCCCCTTCCCCGAGGAGGAGAGCATCCTGTCCGCCTTTTTGAAGAAAATGGGGAAAAAGGCGGATAAATACGCCGACTCCATGTTTGAGGAGGACGAGGCCACCGACCCTGAGGAGGTACGCAGGCTGGAGCGTCTCATCCCCGGCACCGACCAGGAGGAGGCGGAGGAGGAACCCCAGCCCCCCCGCTGGCGCCGCCCCAGGAAGGTGGAGCCGCCGCCCCCGGATACCGCCCCCCAGAAGCTGGCTCAGCGGTATGCCAGGGGACTGACCGGTATGTGGGTGCGAAGCCTTCTGCTCCTACTGCTTACCCTGGCCGCCCTGGCGCAGGTGCTCATCCCCGCTCTGGGCTTTGTCTGGCTCTCCCCCCTGGACGACCCCGCCCTTCAGGAGTGGATCGCCGTGGGCCTGCTGGGGGCCGGGATGCTCCTGGGACTGGATGTGATCCTGGTGGGCCTCATCCGCGCCTTTCAGGGAAAGCTGGGGATGGACACTCTGGCCGCCCTTGCCTGCATCTTCACCATAGCCGACGGCATCACGCTGGCCCTGGGCAGCTCTGAGGAGTTCCGTCTGCCCTACACCCTGGTCTGTCTGGGAGGGCTCTATTTCCAGCTCTACGGCACCTACCACAAGCGCCTGGGCCTTCGGATCTCCTGCCGCACGGCGGCCGCCTCCTCCCACCCCTACCGGGTCACGGTGGACGAGGGAAAGTGGAGCGGACGGGATACCTTTGCCAAGTGGCAGGGTACCGCCGAAGGCTTTGGAAGCCAGATTCAGGCTGACGACGGTGCTCATCGGATCTTCCGGGTGTTCTGTCCTGTGCTGCTCATGGGAGATATTGTCCTCTCCCTGCTGGCGTCCCTGGGCACAGGCAACCCCCAGCGCCTTCTGTGGGCCCTGTCCGCCCTGTTTACCGTCTCCGCCGCCTTCGGCGCTTCCATTGCCTATGGGCGCTCCTTCCATAAAATCGCCCGCCGCCTCACTCAGAGCGGGGCTGCCCTGGCCGGCTGGGCAGGGATGGTCCGGGCCAAAAAGGGGGCCAGGGTACTCATCACCGACACCGACCTCTTCCCCCAGGGCCATGTGGAGCTCAACGGCTACAAGGTCATGCGGGATTTCTCCGCTGAACGGGTACTGGCCTACACCGCCACCCTGATCCTGGACTCAGGCAGCGGTCTAGGCAAGCTCTTCCACGACCAGCTCCGGTCCATGGGCGGGCTGCTGCGCAAGGCCGAGGCCCTCACCTGCTATGAGGGGGGCGGCCTTTCCGCCAATATCCGGGGGGATCAGGTGCTTGTGGGCTCGGCCTCCTTCATGAATCTGATGGAGATCTCTCTGCCCCAGGGACTCAATGTGAAAAACGCCGTATTCTGCGCCATCAATGGAGAGCTGGCGGGAATCTTTGCCCTGAATTACACCCTCCATGACACCGTTTTCCCCGCCATCGAGGAGCTCATGGGGGAAAAGGTAGGACCGGTGCTGGCCACCCGGGACTTCAACCTCATTCCCGCCATGCTCCGCCAGCGCTTCAGGCTGGCGGCGGACAAGATGGATTTTCCCCCTGTGGAGCGCCGCCGGGAGTTGTCCGACCCGGACCAGCCCCACGACGAGACCCTCACCGCCCTGCTGTGCCGGGAGGGGCTGCTCCCCTTTGCCGAGGCGGTGGCAGCCTCCAAGCGGATGTACCGGGCCGCCCGGTTCGGAGCCGTGGTGTGCTGCGTGGCTTCCGCCCTGGGACTGGCTCTGGCCACCTACCTCACTTCCATCGGAGCCTACACCTCCCTGTCGGTTTTGAACCTGATGATCTATATGCTCACCTGGCTGGCCCCTGTGTGGCTGCTGTCCGGCTGGGCCCACCGCTACTGAAAAAAGGAGAAGCGTTATGATACGACCCGCCCGCCCCGACGACCTGCACGCAGTGGCTCAGATTTATGAGGAGATCCTGGACCAGGAGGAGCAGCGCCCCGCCTCCTACACCAACTGGGTCCGGGGCAGGTATCCCACCCTGGACACCGCACGGACCGCTCTGGAGGCAGGCACCCTCTATGTGGGAGAGGACGGGGACGGCATCTTTGCGGCGGTGAATTTAAACGGCATCCAGCTTCCGGAGTATGACCTCATCCCCTGGCAATTTGAGGCGCCCCGGGACCAGGTGATGGTCATCCACACCCTGGTCATCCGCCCCGCCCGTTCCGGCCGGGGGAAGGCCCGGGAGATGGTGGTCTTCTGCGAGGAGGAGGCCCGGCGCAAGGGCGGAAAAGTGATTCGCCTTGACACCTATGAGGGCAACGCTCCCGCCAACGCCATGTACCCAAAGCTGGGCTACCGCTTTGCCGGGCACGCCCGGTTCCTGTTCCAGGGCTTTCTGGATGAGGTGCTCAACTGCTACGAAAAGAAGCTTTGACGCACGCCTGTTCCCCATTAGAATCTGAGAGTGCGGCCCTTTGCCGCCCTCTGATTGTTTCCGCATCTCACCAAATATGTCAGGAGGTAACCGCTATGATCTCTATTCCGCCCATTGATGGCCAGGCCATCCAGCGCCGACTCATGGAGCTGTCCCGGCACTCGGTTCTGAAGGACCGGCTGTGGCGGCCCAGCTACACCCCCCAGGAGGCTGAGGTCCGCCGACAGCTGTCCGGCTGGTTTGCCCAGGCGGGTCTTCAGCCCCGGACAGATGCCGTGGGCAACCTGTACGGCCATGCCGGGGGTGCCGGGGCAAAAACCGTTCTGGTGGGTTCCCACATAGACACGGTGAAGGACGCCGGAGCCTATGACGGCTGCGCCGGGGTCCTGTGCGGCATGGCCGCCCTTCAGGCCCTTCTGGCCCAGTACGGCCCTCCCAGAGTCCCTGTGGAGCTCATCGCCATGCTGGAGGAGGAGGGCAGCCGCTTCTCTGACGCCTCCTTCTGGGGAAGCCGGGCCCTGACCGGGCAGACCAGCCGGGATATGCTCTCCTGTCGGGACGAGGACGGGATCTCTCTGGCCCGGGCCATGGAGGAGGCGGGGTTTGACCCTGCCAAGATCGACACGGCCCGGCGGGAGGACCTGGCCTGCTACCTGGAGCTGCACATCGAGCAGGGGCCCATTCTGGAGCACCGGGGCGTGCAGTTGGGCATTGTGGACTCCATCACCGGCATCGGCATTCTGCGGGTAGAGATCACGGGCCGGGCCAACCACGCCGGCACCACCCCTATGGACCTGCGGCTGGACGCCCTCCAGGCTGGAGCCAAGCTGGTCCTCCAGCTGCCGGAGCTGGCCCGCGTTTTCCCAAATGCCACCGCCACAGCAGGCTCCTTCCAGGTGCTCCCCGGCTCGGCCAATGTGGTGCCCGGACAGGTGACCATGCTCATCGATTTCCGTGCCGCCCGGCAGGAAGATCTGGACGCCCTGGGCCTGCTCCTTGACCAGGCGGCCCACGAGCTGGAAGGAGAGGGATTTGCCGTCTCCACCCACTTCCGGGACTTCATCCTCCCCGCCCCCCTGGACCCCGGGCTGGGCCGCCTCCAAGAGGAGTGCGCCCGGGACCTGGGCTATTCCGCCATGCACATGATCAGCGGGGCCGGACACGACTGCCAGTTCTTTGCCCGACAGGTCCCCTCTGCCCTGCTCTTCATCCCCTGTCAGGAAGGGCGCAGCCACTGTCCCCAGGAGTACGCCGCCCCCGAGGACCTCTCCCGCGGGGCCCGGATGCTGGCCGCCACCCTCTACCGCCTGGCCTGGGTGGACTGACAACCAATTTTACTTGACAAAAACACCCCTGACACATTTTGTGTCAGGGGTGTTTTTTCACTCAATTCAGGATGAAGCGCCATCCCAGCCAGCCAAGGGCCGCCAGCTGGAGGACCAGCAGCAGAGGAAATCCCCAGCGGAAGTACCAGTGCTTCGTCTTATGGTGGAACACCTTCATTCCCAAAAGTCCCCCCAGGGCCCCAAAGAGCACCGCCGGAAGGAAGAGAGCCTTCTCTGAGACGCGCCATTTCCCCCTCTCGGCCCGTCTCTTGTCCACGCCCATGGCCAGAAAGGCCCACAGGTTTACCACGGCCAGATAAAGTCCCGCCATCTGCAAAAGTTCCTTGGTCATGGACCCACCTCCTTTTGTGCTGACAGTTTACTACCCCCGCCGGTCCCTGGCAACCGCTTTTTCCTTTTTTATCCCTTCTTTTCTCAGAACCTCCGGCGCATTGGGGTTTTGGCGGTAAATTTTTGTGAAAATCTCAATAAATGTGTTGCAATATTTCTTTCATATAGGTATAATATTTTCCGCAGTGCCGGGCTTTTCTCCCCCCTGCAAATTTTGTTTGATCCCGGCGGTCTCCGGTGGTCACCTCCTCCGTCCGGCCACCTGTACCGTCTCAACATGAAGAAAGGAATGAAGTTTACAAATGGCAAACAAGTTCGTGTACCTCTTCTCCGAAGGCAACGCCAACATGCGCGAGCTGCTGGGCGGCAAGGGCGCCAACCTGGCCGAGATGACCAACATCGGCCTGCCCGTTCCCCAGGGCTTTACCATCACCACCGAGGCCTGCACCCAGTACTATGAGGACGGCCAGAAGATCAACGACGAGATCCAGGCCCAGATCATGGAGTACATCGTCAAGATGGAGGAGATCACCGGCAAGAAGTTCGGCGATCTGGAGAACCCCCTGCTGGTCTCTGTCCGTTCCGGCGCCCGCGCCTCCATGCCCGGCATGATGGACACCATCCTGAACCTGGGCCTTAACGAGGAAGTTGTGGAGGTCATGGCCAAGAAGTCCGGCAATCCCCGCTGGGCCTGGGACTGCTACCGCCGCTTCATCCAGATGTATTCCGATGTTGTCATGGAAGTGGGAAAGAAGTACTTCGAGCAGCTTATCGATAAGATGAAGGAAGAGCGGGGCGTCACTCAGGATGTTGAGCTCACCGCCGACGACCTGAAGGAGCTGGCCGGCCAGTTCAAGGCCGAGTACAAGGCCAAGATCGGCACCGACTTCCCCTCCGACCCCAAGGAGCAGCTCATGGGCGCTATCAAGGCCGTGTTCCGCTCCTGGGACAACCCCCGTGCCAATGTGTACCGCCGGGACAACGACATTCCCTACTCCTGGGGCACCGCCGTCAATGTGCAGTCCATGGCCTTCGGCAACATGGGCGACGACTGCGGCACCGGCGTGGCCTTCACCCGTAACCCCGCCACCGGCGAGAAGAAGCTCTTTGGCGAGTTCCTGACCAACGCCCAGGGCGAGGATGTGGTGGCCGGCGTCCGGACCCCCATGCCCATCCAGGAGATGGCCGACAAGTTCCCCGAGGCCTTTGCCCAGTTCCAGAATGTGTGCAAGATCCTGGAGGACCACTACCGCGACATGCAGGACATGGAGTTCACCGTGGAGAACGGCAAGCTCTATATGCTCCAGACCCGTAACGGCAAGCGTACCCCCGCCGCCGCTCTGAAGATCGCCTGCGATCTGGTGGACGAGGGCATGATTGACGAGAAGAAGGCCGTGGCCATGATCGAGCCCCGCTCTCTGGACACCCTGCTGCACCCCCAGTTCGACGCCGAGGTGCTGAAGAAGACCCCCGTCATCGGCAACGCCCTGGCCGCCTCCCCCGGCGCCGCCTCCGGCAAGATCGTCTTCACCGCTGAGGACGCCAAGGAGTGGGCCGCCCGCGGCGAGAAGGTGGTCCTGGTCCGTCTGGAGACCTCTCCCGAGGACATCGAGG
>CALWOR010000063.1 GCA_944383205.1 uncultured Oscillospiraceae bacterium
CGTCATTTCCGGGGGCGTGTACCTCGGAAATGACACTTCTCGCCCAAGACAAGCCGACTTTTTCGTCAGAAAACGAGATCTGTCTTGGGTGCAATTCTGCTCGAAAAAGCGGCTGTGCCGCTTTTTCGACTAGCCTTTTGCCACCGCTTCGGCTACCCGGATGCCGTCCACGGCGGCGGACACGATTCCTCCCGCGTAACCCGCCCCCTCGCCGCAGGGGTAGAGGCCCCGGACAGCAGACTGGAACCTCTCATCCCGAATGATCCGCACCGGGGAAGAGGAGCGGGTCTCCACCCCGGTGAGCACCCCGTCAGGGGCGGCAAAGCCGTGGAGCTTCCGGTCCAGCAGGGGCAGGGCCTGGCCCAGGGTCTGGGTGACATAGCCGGGCAGGCATCCTGTCAGGTGGGTCCAGCGCACCCCGGGGCGATAGGTGGGCAGGATGGCCCCCGGCCCCTCCGAGGGCCGTCCGGCCAGAAAGTCCTCCACACGCTGGGCGGGAGCACAGTAATTTTCTCCCCCCAGGCGGAAGGCCGCCCGCTCCCACAGCTCCTGAAAGTCCGCCCCGGCAAGCACATCCTCCCCGGGAAAGTCCTCGGGGCCCACGCCCACCAGCAGTCCCCCGTTGATGTTCCTCCCGTCCCGGGAGCGGAGGCTCATGCCGTTGGTGACCACGCCCCCCTGCTCCGAGGCAGCGGCCACCACCTGCCCCCCGGGACAGACGCAGAAGGTAAAGGCCGAGCGGCCGTTGGGCAGGTGGCAGGCCAGCTTGTAGTCCGAGGGAGGGAATGCCTCAAAGGCGGGGCCGTACTGCTGGCGGCTCACCGTCCGCTGGTCGTGCTCGATGCGCACCCCGATGGCAAAGTTTTTCTTCTCCATGGGCACTCCAGCCCCCCGGAGCATCCGGAAGGTGTCCCGGGCGGAGTGGCCGGGGGCCAGCACCAGGGCGTCGCAGGGCAGGTCATACTCCCCCTGAGGAGAGGCCACCCGCACTCCCGCCACCCGGTCCTCCTTGATGGTCAGGCCCTCCAGACGGTGCTCAAAGCGCACCTCACACCCCAGGGCGATCAGTTCCTCCCGGATGGTCTTCACCACCCGGCGCAGCACATCGGTGCCGATGTGGGGCTTGTGGGACCACTTCACATCCTCCGGGGCCCCCGCCTCCACCAAGGTGTCCAGCACCGTGCCGATCCGGGGATCGTGGGTGCCGGTGGTGAGCTTTCCATCGGAGAAGGTACCGGCGCCCCCCTCTCCAAACTGGACATTGGAGCGCTCATCCAGCCCTCCCCCGGACCAGAAGCCCTCCACATCCGCCGTGCGCCGGTCCACATCCCGGCCCCGCTCCAGCACAATGGAGGGTAGACCGTTCCGGGCCAGATACAGGGCGGCAAAGAGCCCCGCCGGACCCATGCCCACCACCACCGGGGGCAGGGCGGATTTCCGTCCCACCTTGGGGAAGGCGTACTCCTCCCGCCGGGACAGGGTCACATTCCGTCCCGGAGCCCGCTGGACCAGGCGCTCCTCATGGGCCATGGACACCTCCACGGTGTACACATAGTGAGTCTCGTTTTTATTGCGGGCGTCGATGGACTGCCGGAGAATCTCCAGCTCCCCCAGCTCCCCCGGCCGTACTCCCAGGGCCCGGGCCGCCCGCTTTCTCAGCTGCTCCATATCCCCGCCGGGGGGCAGGGGCAGATTTCCAATCCGAATCATCCAATCACCAAGCTCTCCGGGACCGGCGCGTGTCCCTTTTTCTGCCATTGTACCACAGGGGGCCGGAAAAGGGAACGCGCTTTCTTTTTCCTCTTTTTCACTTTTTTTAGCTAATTTACAACATTTCTCTTGCCACTCCACTTTTTCCCAATATATGCTTGCCTGTAAAGAAGGGGAAAGCGCACCCCTTCTTATTATGGTTCGGGCCGAAAGCTCCGGTCCGGCCAAACATGAACGGAGGTAAAAAATCATGGCAAGAAAAAAAGTGGAGCGCAACATCTCATTTGACGACCAGCGGGGTCTCTATTATGTCAACATGGACCTGGGACTGGACGCCAGCGGGAAACGGATGCGGCAGTACCGCACCTTTCCCACCCTGTCCGCCGCCCGCACGGGGCTTCGGGACTTCATCGCCCACCGGGAGCAGGAGCAGCAGACCCCCCGGCACCAGCTCACCCTCTCCAACTGGCTGGAGTACTGGATGGACACCATCGTGCGGCCCAACCGGGCGGACACCACCGTCTACGCCTATCAGAAGATGATCGACAACCACATTGACCCGGCCCTGGGGAGCATCCCCCTGCTGAAGCTCACCCCCAAGGACATCCAGCAGTACTACACCCATGTGCAGCAAAAGGCCAATCTCTCCTCCAACACCCTGCGCCGCCACCACGATATGCTCTCCTCCGCCCTGCGGGCGGCGGTGAAGCAGGATATGCTCCTGGTCTCCCCCATGGACCGGGTGGAGCCTCCCCGGGCCAAACAGTATGAGGCGGATTTTTACAAGCCCGAGGAGCTCAAGCGCCTGTACGCCCTGCTGGAGGGGCACTTTCTGGAACTGCCCGCCAAAATGGCGGGCAGTCTGGGCCTGCGGCGGGAGGAGCTGTGCGGCCTCAAATGGGAAAATGTGAGCTTTGAGCGCCGGGTCCTCTACATCCGGGAGGCCCGCACCGCCTTCGGGGCCAACATCGTCCAGAAGGAGACCAAAAACCGCTCCTCAGTACGCACTCTGTACATCCCCGAGGACCTGCTCCAGCTGCTCACCGCCGAGCTGGAGCGGCAGAAGAAGGTCCTCCCCGCCCCGCCGGAGTATGTGGTGCTGGACAAGCGGGGCCAGCCCTTCTCCCCCAATGCCCTGTCCCTGGCCTTCACCCGGTTCGTGCGGAAAAACAACCTGCCCCGGGTCACCCTCCACGGCCTGCGCCACTCCTTCGCCACCATCGCCTCCTTCCAGGGGGTCTCCCTCTTCGACATCGGCAAGGCCCTGGGCCACGCCACTCCCGCTACCACGGGACGGATCTACACCCACCTCATTGACCGCACCCATGAGGACACCCTGCTGAAGGTGTCCGACGCACTGAAATAATCCCGCAACCCCCCAAAAAAGAAGACCGCCGGCTTTACTCAGCCGGCGGTCTTTTTTCAGCGGCCATGCCGCTGGTTCGAATTCAGGTAAATATCTTGCTCTCCGCCCGGCGGCCTGCGTACTGGTCCTCCAGCTCGTGCTGGTGATAGAGGTAGCCCTCGTGGTCGAAGTACTTGGCGCCCATGGGGCACTTCTTCACACAGGCGCAGCACTTGATGCACTTGCCCGCCACATTGGACACATCATCAGGGTCGATGGAGCCCATGGGGCACAGCCGGGCGCACAGGCCGCACTTGACGCACTTGTCCGGGTCGGTCTTGGGCTTGGCCTTCAAAAAGTCCTTGATGGGCTCCCCGTGGCGGTCCCGGGGGGTGTAGTAGGGCCGGATGGGGTCGCAGCCCTCCACAGCCACAGGCTCTTCAGGCAGGGCGGCAAGGCCCTTCACCTTTTCCACAGTCTTTTGGGCCAGCTGGTCCACCAGGGCCATATCCTCCCCATCGGGGCGGCCGGCGCCCAGAATGGTGGAGAAGGAGTGCTCCCCCACGATGGCGGCGGCGGAGATGGGGCAGAAACCGTTGCCCGCCATCACATTGCGCAGCTCCATAAGGCCGTCGTCAAAGTTCCGGTTGCCGTAGAGCACCACAGGGACAGCCAGGGTCCCCTGTCCGTGGATGCTGTTCTGGACAAAGGGCAGCAGCAGGTTGGGTACCCGCCCGGCATACACCGGAGTGCCCAGCACCACCAGCTCCTCAGGCCCGAAGCTCAGCTCGCCCCCGCGGCCGGCGGGCTGGGTGTAGTCGTGGGATTTGTACTCCGCTCCCAGGCCCTGGGCAATGGCCTTGGCCAGGTGGGTGGCCACCTTTTCGGTGGTGCCGGTGCCGCTGAAATAGACGGCCCAGACGGTTTTGATCTCCATATGTATTCCTCCTCAATCTTCCCTTGTTTCGCCTTGCAGGCGTTTCGCGTTTAAATATCCCTCCAGAATGAGGCTGGCCGCCACCGCGTCCACGGTCTTTTTCCGCTTTTTGGCGTTCTTGCCTGCCTCAAAGAGGATCCGGTGGGCGTCCACGGTGGTGCGCCGCTCGTCCCAGAGCACCACCTTCATCCCCGTCCGCTCCTCCAGCCTTGCGGCAAACTCCCGGTAGAGCTGGGCCCGGGGCCCCTCGGTCCCGTCCATGTTCCGGGGAAAGCCCATGACCAGCTCCTCCACCCGGTACTCCTCCGCCAGTCTGGCCAGCTCCTCCAGCACCACCTCCGCTTTTCGGCTGTGGATGGTGGTGACGGTGCCCGCCAGCAGCCCCGTGGGGTCGGACAGGGCCACGCCGGTGTGGGCGTCTCCATAGTCAACGGCCATGACGCGCATGGGCATTCCTCCTTTGCTTTTCTCTAACTATACAGGAAACCCATCAAAAAGACAATCCCCTTCCGCCATTGACTTCCCGGGATCTTAGCTTCATAATAAGTCTGTATGGAAAAAACAAGGAGGGTTTTCATGGAATTTTATGCAACCCTGGGCAATGCCTGCTCCAAGGCGGAGGTGCTGGACCGGCTGTTCCGGGCGGGGATGACCGGCGCACGGCTCAACCTGTCCCACACCGCCCTGTCCCGGTGCGCCCCCCTGCTCAACGAGGGCTACTGGCCTGCGGCCCGGCGGGCAGGCCGTCCGGAAGCCCACCTGATTTTGGACATGCAGGGGCCGGAGCTGCGCATCGGCGAGCTGCCCAACCCCATCCCTCTGCGCCAGGGGGACCAGGTACTTCTGGGAGACGGGGGCATTCCGGTGCCAAAGGCCGTGCTGGAGTACGCCCGGCCGGGACAGCAGATCTCCATTGACGACAGCGCCCTGCTCCTGGAGGTGCGTAAAGCCAGCTCCCGGAATCTGCTGTGCAAAATCATTCAAGGCGGGCCTTTGCGCAGCAGGAAGAGCATGTCCATTCTGGGAACTGAGGTAAATACCCCCACCCTCACTCAGGCCGACCTGGGCAATCTGGCCCTGGCAGAGGAGTTCGGGGTCACCCACATTCTCCAGCCCTTCGTTCGGGGCCGCCGGGACATGGAGGTACTGCGTCAGACCTTGAGACATATGGGACTTTCCCACATGAAGGTAGTGGCAAAAATTGAAAATTCCCAGGGAGTGGAGCATCTGGATGAGATCATGCCCCTGGCCGACGAGATCTGCATCGCCCGGGGAGATCTGGGCAACGCCATGCCCCTGTGGAAGCTGCCCGGGGTGCAGAAGGACATCGCCCGGCGCTGCCGGGAGCGCGGGAAGCCCTTCTGTCTGGTGACCCAGCTGCTCTGGTCCATGGAGCAGCGCCCCGTCCCCACCCGGGCGGAGGTGTGCGACATTTATAATGGAGTGCTGGACGGTGCCTCCTCCCTGATGCTCACCGGGGAGACCGCCGCGGGCCGCTGGCCCGCTCAGGCCATGGAATATCTGGTGAAGACTGCCCGGGAGGCAGAAAAAAATATGAAACTCAAGGAGGAGCTGTGATGGATCAAATTCTGTTTGTCGACGCCTGCATGCGGGGAGAGGCCTCCCGTACCCGGACGCTGTGTCAGGACTTTCTCACCCGGTACACCCGGTTACATCCTGAAAGTCAAATCATCCGCCGGGATCTCACCGCTGCCGACCTCCCTGTGCTCACCGGCGACCTGGCCTGCCGGCGGGATCAATGGGCAGCCGATCAAAGGGACCATCCTCTTCTGACTCCCGCCCGGGAGGTTGCCGGAGCAGACCTCATTCTGGTGGGCGCCCCCTACTGGGATCTGTCCTTTCCCGCCGCTCTGAAAATCTATCTGGAGTGGGCCAGCACCCTGGGGCTCACCTTCGCCTATACCCCCCAGGGGGAACAGGTGGGTCTGAGCCGCGCCAGGCATCTGGTCTACATCACTACCGGCGGCGGCCCCATTGCCGGAGCCAACCTGGGCTTTGACTACCTCAGGGCCTGGGGCGCTATGATGGGGATTTCCAATGCCCACTGCGTCATGGCAGAAAACCTGGATGTGCTGGGCTCGGATGTTGGGGCTGCCCTGGACCGGGCCCGCGGCGACATTGCCCGGCTGGTCCCCCTTCTGGTTCCCTGAGCGACAAAATCCCACGAGGCCTGCCCCGTGGGATTTTTGCATAATTTTTCGACAGAAATGCTGTGTCATTTGTCCATTTACTTTTCCCTCATTTTGTGATAATTTTATTATATAAAAATGAGTTTTATATAATAAAACTTTTTAGGAGGGAACAGTATGGTTCTGGATGAACTGTCGCTGGCGGGCAAGGTCGCCCTGGTGACCGGGGGAGGCTCCGGCATCGGCGGCGGCATCACCAGGGGACTGGCCGAGGCCGGGGCGGACATCGCCTGTGTCTACTGCCGCCACGCCCCCACCGAGATGGAGGAATATGTGCGCTCCCTGGGCCGGGACTTTCTGCCCATCCAGGGGGATGTGAGCCGGATGGAGGTCCTCCCCGCCGTTATGGACCAGGTGCTGGCCCACTTCGGCAGACTGGACATCCTGGTGAACAACTCGGGCATCTGTCCCCGGGCCTCCGCCCTGGAGTACACCGAGGAGATGTGGGACCAGATCATCCAGCTCAACCAGAAGGCGGTGTTTTTCCTCTCCCAGCTGGCCGCAAAGCAGTTTTTGAAGCAGGGCGGCGGGGGGCGGATCATCAACCTGGCCTCCATGATGTCCTATCTGGGCGGCTTCAACACCACCGCCTACACCGCCAGCAAGCACGCGGTCATGGGCCTGACACGGGTCCTGGCCAGCGAGTGGGGGGGCTACGGCATCACAGTCAACGCCCTGGCTCCCGGCTGGATCAAAACAAATCTCTCCGCCCCTCTGGTGGCCGACCCTGACCGCTACAACTCCGTCAAGGCCCGCATTCCCCAGGGGGACTGGGGCACCCCCGATGTGTTCAAGGGGGTGTCCGTCCTGCTGGCCAGCGAGGCCGGACGGTATATCAACGGCGTCACCATCCCTGTGGACGGCGGCTACCTGACCAAGTAGGGGGGAAATCCATGCGCGCCCTTGTACTCAACGGACCCTATGACTTCTCCTATGAGGACCGGCCCGACCCGGTCTGTCCCCCTGACCATGTGATGGTCCGGGTGGAGGCGGTGTGCATCTGCGGCTCGGACATCCACGCCATTCAGGGCCATCAGCCTCTGTTCACCTTCCCCCGGGTCATCGGACATGAGGTGGCGGGCACTGTCTATAAAAGAGGGCGGGATGTCACAGACCTGGCCGTAGGCGACCGGGTGTGCCTGATGCCCTGTATCCCCTGCGGCACCTGCCGGGCCTGCCGGAAGGGCCGTACCAACGCCTGCAGCTCCCTGGAGCTCTACGGGGTGCACCGGGACGGCGGCCTTCAGGAATATCTGGCCGCCCCCGCCGTCAACTGGCTGAAGATCCCCGGCATTCCCAAGGCTGAGGCCGTCTCCATGCTGGAGCCCCTGACCATCGGGGCCCACGCAGTGGCCAAGCTTGACCTGCAGCCCGGGGACCGGGTGCTGGTGGTCGGCGCAGGCCCCATCGGGATGAGCTGCGCGGTGAACGCCCGGACCTACGGGGCCCAGGTGGTGCTGGCCGACAGCAACCCCCAGCGCCGCGCCTTTTGTCAGGACACCTTCCATCTCCCCGCCCTGGACCCCTTCCGGCCAGATTACCTCCAGACCCTTCGGCAGATCACAGACGGGGATCTGTTCGACGGGGTGGTGGACACCACCGCCGCCAAGGCCTCCATGGAAACGGACTGGAAGTGGATCTGTCAGGGGGGCAGGATCGTCTTCGTGGGCATCTGCAGCGGCACCCTGGAGGTGGACGGCCTCTCCTTCCACATGCGGGAGCCCGGCCTTATGGTGACCCGGAACTCCACCCGCCGGGATTTTGAGCGGGTGCTGGAGTACTGGCGTCTGGGCTTTCTGGACCCGGAGCAGTTCATCACCCACACCGTCCCCTTTGAACAGGCCGCCCAGGCCCTGGGCCAGTGGATCAAGCCGGAGACCGGCGTATTCAAGGGGGTCGTTCAATTTCCCGTCTAATTCAAAGGAAATGAGGCTGCACCATGAAAGCAACGCGGGACTACACCATCACCTCCGTCAAAAAGGCCCTGGAGATCTTAAAGCTGTTCAACGACCAGCATACCAGCCTCACCCTGTCTGAGATCAGCGAAATGTCGGGCATCGGCAAAAGCTCCATGCTCCGCTTTCTCTACACCCTGCTCAACGAAGACTTCGTCTCCTACGACGAGGTGACCAAAAAATACAGTCTGGGCATCGAGGTCTACCGCCTGGGGCTTTTGAAGTTCAACTCCCTGGATGTGCGCAAGATCGCCCGGCGCTATCTTCAGAAACTCTCCAATCAGCTGAACATGATCTGCTATGTGGGCATTCGGGAGGGGGACCTGCTGGCCATGGTGGACCAGATCCTCCCCTCCAGCGTCCCCGCCTGGACCCAGCTCACCGTCCAGAGCGGCGGCACCAGCGAGCTCTACTCCACCGGCATCGGCCGGCTCTTCCTGGCCCAGGACAGCGACGCCGCTGTGGAGCGCTACCTGGACCGCATCCAGCTGAAGAAATTTACCGACGCCACCATTACCGACCGCCAGGCCCTGATGGAGCTGATCCGTCAGGCCCGCACCGACCAGTTTTCCGGCAACATCGGCGAGAACGAACCCCACATCTACTCCCTGTGCGCCCCGGTCTACGGGGCCAGCGGAAAGATGGTGGCCGGGGTCAGCCTGTGCGGACTGCAGGATGTGGTGTGCAGCGACCAATATGACAGCTACCTGGAACAGATCTGCCAAGCTGCCGCCCAGATCTCCCGTGAGATGGGCTATACACCCCTGTAAACTTCCCCATAACGGATTTCAGCTTGCTCGTGCAGGCTGAAATTCTTGGGTAAATATTAAAACCAAGTTTTACTGTATAAAACTTTAGGAGGACGCAAGGAGAACGCCATGAACAAGCCAAAAGTCGTCATTACCGATTACTACTACGAGAGCATCCATCAGGAGCGGGCGGTCATGGAGGACCTGGGGGCCCAGCTGCTGGACTTCCAGTGTAAAACCGAGGATGAGGTCATCGCCGCGGCGGCGGACTGCGACGCCCTCATCTGCCAGTTCGCCCCCATCACCCGGCGGGTCATCCAGTCCCTCACCCGGTGCAAGGTCATCGTCCGCTACGCCATCGGGGTGGACAACATCGATGTGGCCGCGGCGGAGGAGCAGGGCATCTATGTGTGCAATGTTCCCGACTATGGCATCGACGAGGTGTCCAACCACGCCATCGCCCTGCTGCTGGACTGCGCCAAAAAGCTCACCTT
>CALWOR010000064.1 GCA_944383205.1 uncultured Oscillospiraceae bacterium
GTGATGGCCGCGGTGGCATCCTCCTTAAAAAAACGGTCCAGCTTTCCTACCTTTTTCTCCGCATACTTGTGAATTGCGTCAGGCAGGTTCACCTTTTTGTCCGTAAATACGAATTTCATATGATCCGCTCCTTTCGCCCCATAGGGGCAGGTATAAAAGTGGGAGAGCCCACCCTCTCCAGCGGAGAGGGAGTCCCCTCCCACCGTTATCTTATTATACCACAAGCACGCAAAAAAGCCATAGGTTTTTGTTAATTTTTTCTAAACCGTCTGTCGCATTTACCCCGTGACCCTAACCCCGCCGATCAGGACTGTCCGTACCCGGCTGAGGAGATTGATGGGGTGCCCGGTGGTGATGACGATGTCCGCATCCTTTCCCGGGGTCAAAGAACCCAGACGGTGGTCCAGACCGGCGATCTGGGCGGGGTTGATGGTGATGGCGGCCAGGGCGGCCTCAGGCAGCATACCGCCTTTCACCGCAATGGCGGCACACAGGGGCAGGTACTGGATGGGTACCTCGGGGTGGTCGGTACAGATGGCCACCTTCACGCCCTGGAGGGTGAGGACCGCTGGAGATTCGATGGTCATGTTGCCCAACTCCGGTTTGGACCGATCTCCCAGACAGGGGCCCGTGATCACTGGCACCCCCTCCTGCTCCAGGAGCTGAGGGATCAGGTGGGCCTCAGTGCCGTGGACAATGACACACTTTAATCCAAATTCCTTGGCAATGCGCACCCCTGTGGCAATGTCATCAGCCCGGTGGGCGTGGATGTGAACGGGCAGCTCCCCCCGGACCACAGGCAGCAGAGCCTCCAGCTTGGCATCGTAGTCGGGCTTGTCCTCCTCCTCGTCCGATGCCGCCTTGTCCAGCTTTTCTCCATACTCCAGGGCCTTACACAGATTTTCTCGGATAATGGCCGCGGTGGCCATACGGGTAACCGGGGTCTCATGGCGCTCGTTATAGACACACTTAGGGTTCTCCCCCAGGGCCAGCTTCATGGCTACAGGAGCCTTCACCACCATGGCGTCCACCCACTTTCCGGTGGTCTTCAAAGCGGCAAACTGCCCGGAAATGGGGTTGGCGGAACCAGGGCCTGTGAGGACGGTGGTCACTCCTGCCGCCCGCGCCTCCTGAAAGCAGCGGTCCAGAGGATTCACTCCGTCAATGGCCCGGAGATGGGGGGTACAGGGGTCGGTGGCCTCGTTCCCATCATCCCCCTCAAAGCCTACCGCATCCCCGAACATGCCCAGGTGGCAGTGGGCATCAATGAAGCCGGGCATGATGTGCCCCCCCTGGGCGTCCAGCGTTTCTCCCTCCCAATGGCTGGGGCACTCCTCCATGGGCCCCACCTTGGCGATCTTGTCGCCGGACACGGCCACATAGCCGTTTGGAATGGTAAGGCCGTCCATGGTGTGGACGGTTCCGTTGATGATCAGCATAATGTCTCCTCCATTGATGGGAAAAGTCTCTTTTCCCGTCGTTCTTTATTCACAAAAGTCATATGATTGCCTTAGTTTGACCGATATGCACCGGTTTTCCCGCAGCCGTGAGTCAGTCGGCATATATATCCTTGTTTTTTGTAAAACGAAAGGGCCGCCGCAAAGCGGCGGCCCTGAAACGGCGGCATCGCCGCCTGTTCGGCCCTGTTATCGGCGGCCGCCTCCCCGGCGGTTTCCGCCCTTCTTTTCGATGTAGCGCAGCTCAGAGAGCTTGCTGTCAGAGGACTGCATGAACTGCTTCAAGCGATCCTCAAAATCGGTGGGTTCCTTGGGAGCCTGGCGCACAAAGCCCATGGGGCGCGGGGCACTGTTCTGGTGCGGACGGCTGCCTCCGTTAAAGCGCTGTCCGCCGCCTCCCTGGGGACGGGGGGCGCGCTGGGGCGGGGGCTCCACCTGCTTAATGGAGAGATTGATCCGGTTGGCCTGGTCAATCCCAATGATCTTCACCTTGACCTCCTGCCCCTCGTGCAGGTGATCAGAGACCTCATTCACATAGGAATAGGCGATCTCCGAGATATGTACCAGACCGGACTTTCCCTCCGGCAGGGCGACAAAAGCCCCGAACTTTGTGATACCCGTAACCTTGCCGTCGACGACGGCCCCAACTCCAAACTCCATAAGCGACCGAAATATCCTCCTTGTAAAATTCCCCGCCGAAGCACACACATCTCCCCGGCGGAAGCGGCGGTCAGTCAGTTGGCCACATCCACATACAGCTCCTCGCCCTGACGGACAAAGCCCTTATCACGGGCTACCTGCTCCATCATGTCGGGGTCGTCGCTGTTTGCGATGGCGTCTTCCAGTTCCTGATTTTTCAGGCGCTGATCGGCCACCTGCTGGGTCAGAACCTCCCGCTGGGCCTCTATCGTCTGAATTTTGCCCCGCAGGTCCATGAGAGAGGTGGCCATATAAATCAGCAAAACCAGCACGACCAGCTTGGTCAAAATACCGGCGCGTTTGAACTTCATGGTCGGCCTCTCTCCCTTCCCGCAGCACACGGCGGTACCGCGCCATATCCAACTGCCTCGTTTTCCGTTTTATTCTATACCATTTCGTCCCGGAAAGGAAGATGTTTTTTGCAAGTTTTTGAATTTTTTTTAAAAATGACACCATCAAACCCAGTGGAAGGGTCAAAATTTCCAATAACAGGGTAAAAAGGTCGGCCAAAAGATAGCCAAATTTTAACACCCAGGGGCTGAGAGCCCAGAAATAGAGGCCGCCTCCCCCAAGGCAGAAGGCCGCCCCGTAAAAGCGCACCTGTCCTCCCCAGGCCTCCTGGGACCAGAAAAACAGCGCTCCGGTGGCTCCTATCCAAAACAGCAGGTCCATGGCCGGACCCAGCAGCGGGAGCTTTACCCGCACCCTAAGGATACGCAGCAGATCATAGGCCACCCCCATGGCTCCGCCCAGCAGCAGCGCCTGACACAGGGCCTGCCCCTGCTGAAGGGTATCCGTGCTCATCCTCCCAGCAGCCGGGCAAACAGCCCGCCCCGGCGGCCTCCCTCCGCCTCATAGACAAGGGCGTTTACCCTCCCCTCCACCTTTAAATCTCCTCCGTCCAGAGAGAGCTTCTCAATGTGCAGCCCCTCTCCCTGGATCTCCAGACCTCCCAGGACGGTAGTGAGAAGAATGGTGTTCTCATCAAAGCTCTCCACCTCCTCCACGCCGGATATGACCAGCTGCTCCCTCTGCTCCAGAATCACATGGTGGCTCAGCTCCGCCCCGGCCCTGCCCATCTCATAGTCCATAATAATAACCCCCTTTCCTCTGCTCCATTTTATGGGATGATCTCCCTCCCTTATGCTTGTTTTCCCACTGCGCTGTGAAGATTGTCCAAATCGCACATAGAAATGGGGGAAAGCCTGTTGTACAATGGAGCAAGCAGATCATTTCAGGAGGTCTTACCATGATCCAGGCTGTTTTTTTTGACATTGACGGCACACTGGTCAGCTTCCGTACCCACCGGATGTCCGACCGCGTCCTGTCCGCACTTCACACGCTCCAGGAAAAGGGGATCAAGCTCTTTGTCTCCACCGGCCGCCACCCTCTCATGCTGGATGCCGTCCGCTCCGCCTTCCCCTTTGACGGATATGTGACCCTCAGCGGCCAGTACTGCTACTGCGGGGACAAGGTCCTGCGCAGCAATCCCATGGAACCTGCGGCGGTGGAGGAGCTGGTGGCAGCGGCAAGCTCCAACGCCTTCTCCTGCATTTTTCTGGAGGGCCAGGACATCTACATCAATTACGCTGATGAATACACCGTCCAATTTATGGATGACCTCCATCTCCCCCTTCCTCCCACGGCCCCGCCCAGCCGCGCCTTGGGCCGGGACATCTACCAAGCCATCACCTTCCTCACCAAGGAAAATGAGGGATTGCTCCTGGAACGGGCCCCCCATCTGAAGACCACCCGTTGGCACCCCTCCTTTCTGGATGTGATTCCCACCACCGGAGGCAAGGACAAGGGGATGGATGCCATTCTGGACTACTTCGGTATTCCTTTGGAAAACGCCATGGCCCTGGGGGATGGAGAAAACGACCTGTCCATGCTGGTCCATGCGGGAATCGGGGTGGCCATGGGCTCTGCCAGCGATTTTGTCAAGAGCCAGGCCGACTATACCACCGGGACAGTGGATGAGGACGGGGTCGTCTCTGCACTGAAACACTTTGGTCTCCTCCCATAACCTCATTTTTTACATTATTCACAAATAAGAGTGGAATTTCCCCGGGAAACAGTGTACAATAACACCTGTCAGATGGATGATTTTGCTGTCTGCTCCCGGTGCCGGGAGCAGCTCTGGTTTCCCAAACTGTAAACAGGAGGTTCCCGTATGAAACTCACATTCTTCGGCGCCGCTCACGCGGTCACCGGCAGCTGCCACTGTCTGGAAGTGGGGGGCAAGAAAATTCTCATCGACTGCGGCCTGCAGCAGGGCCGGGATGAACATGACGACAATGCTCTGGACTTTTCCCCCAGCTATATTGACTATGTATTGGTGACCCACGCCCACATTGACCACTCCGGGCGCATCCCTCTGCTGGTGAAGGAGGGCTTTTCCGGTCAAATCTTTGCCACCCGCCTTACCGCCCAGCTTATGTCCATTATGCTTCGGGACTCCGCCCACATTCAGGAGAGCGACGCCCAGTGGCAGAACCAGAAGGGCAAGCGCGCCGGCCGGGACGAGGTGGAGCCTCTGTATACCCTGGCTGACGCTGAGGCCGCCCTCCAGTTGCTGCGCTCCTACGAGTATGGGCAGATTTTCGACTTGTGCGAAGGTGTGAAGGTGCGCTTCTCCGATGCAGGACACCTGCTGGGTTCCTCCGCTGTGGAGATCTGGGCCACGGAAAACGGCGTGACCAAAAAGCTGGTCTTCTCCGGCGATCTGGGCAATGTGGACCAGCCCATCATCCGGGCCCCCTCCTTTGTGGAGCAGGCGGACTATGTGGTCATGGAGTCCACCTACGGGGACCGGAACCATGAGGCCCCGGAGAGCTATACCGAGGCACTGGCCGCCCTTATTGACGATGTGTTCTCCAAGGGAGGCAACATTGTCATTCCCTCCTTTGCGGTGGGCCGCACCCAGGAACTTCTCTATTTCCTACGGGAGATCAAAAACGAGGGCATGGTGCGCACGGTCCCCAACTTTACCGTCTGTGTGGACAGCCCCCTGGCCGCCGAAGCCACCAAGATCTATGCAGGAGACCTCCACGGCTATCTGGACGAGGAGGCCATCGCCGTCCTCCAGGGCGGGGAGGACCTGTTCACCTTCCCCGGCCTCACGCTCACCCAGTCCACCGAGGAATCCAAAGCCCTGAACATGGACCCCACTCCCAAGATCATTATTTCCGCCTCAGGCATGTGCGACGCCGGTCGAATTCGTCACCATCTCAAGCACAATCTGTGGCGTCCGGAGTGCGCCGTGGTCTTTGTCGGCTACCAGGGTGAGGGCACTCTGGGCCGCCGACTGCTGGACGGAGCCAAATCGGTAAAGCTCTTCGGAGAAGAGATCGCCGTCCGGGCCAGAATCGTCAACTTCAAGGGCCTGAGCTCCCACGCCGACCGGGACCACCTCTTCGCCTGGGTAGAGCACTTCTCACCCAAGCCGGAACAGGTTTTTGTCGTCCACGGGGACGCGGAGGTCACCGATCTGTTTGCCTCTGATCTCAATGAGCGGGGCCTGCCCGCCCACGCTCCCCTCTATGAAGAGGTCTACGACCTGCTGGAAAATCGTATGCTGGCAAAGGGCATCGTGCTGGAGACCAAGCGCACTACCGGCGGTGCCAGCGCTCCCTCTCCCGCTTTCCAGCGGCTGCAGGATGTGTCCAAGGAGCTGGCCGAGCTTATCAGCCGCAGCCGCGGCCGTCCCAACAAGGATCTGGCCAGACTGGCCGACCAGCTGCGCCAGGTCATGGACAAGTGGGAATAAGAAGCGCCCGAGCCGTCGTGAGCCGCGGCATAAGGACCGGAGCGGATGGACAAAGGCCCAGGAGCGGCAGACCTCGCCGCCCAGGCTTTGTCCGCAGTCGGAGGCCCTTATGACCGCACTGCGAACAGGCGAGGCACGACAATAAGAAGCGCTGAATCCCCGGGCAGGGGAGCTTGGACTGGAGTGAAGCATGTGCTCCTCTGCCTATATCAACACAACAGGAGAATCACACTATGGAAATCCACCGAAAGGACCTCAAACGCCGGGCCCGGGAGGCTATGAGCCTTGCCAGCCCAAAATTCTGGCTGGTCTGTCTGGTCTATCTGCTGCTGACCAGCGGCGTGGACGGCCTTTTCCAGCTTGTCCCCTCTGCCGTGGCAGGAGCGGATAGTTTCAGTTTTTTTGGCTTTTTTACCGATGTTCTCTACACTCTCTACTCCCTGGTCGTCCAGTTTGGCTTCACTCTGTGGGCCCTGTGGACCTGGCGCAGGCAGAATCCGGGATTGGGTTCCCTCATCCAGGGTTTTTCCATTCCTGGGCGGATTCTGGTAATGGAACTGCTCATTTTTCTGAGGGTGCTGGGTTGGACTGTGCTGATCTCCTTTGCTCTGACCCTGTTGGTGATGGCCATGCCTTCCGCCCTGCTGAACAGCGGCACCGGCGTGTTCGTCTATTTGGGAATGATCGGTCTTATCTATGGGGCGGTATTCATTCTGATGCTCCGTTACGCCATGGCCCCCTACCTGCTTGCTGATCGTCCGGACGACGGCCCGAGTCCCGCCATCCGTCGAAGTGTTGAAATGATGCGGGGGCGGAAATGGGAGCTGTTCAAACTGGAGTTCTCCTTTATCGGCTGGAATCTCCTGCAATTTCTTCTCCTTTCTGCCGCACTGCTCCTGTCCCTCATCCAGGCGGGACTTTTCTCCCTTCCTTTCTATTTTGCTTTTCCCCTCAACACCACTACCATTCCCCTTTATGAGGCTGCTATCAGCAGCACTCCAACTTTGCTTCTCTCCAGCCTGGTAACCCTTCCTCTGTCTCTGTGGCTAACACCCTACATCTCCGTTTCCAGGGCCGGCTTCTATGACAGTCTGTGCCGTCTGTGCCGGGCGGACGAATATGAACCGATGCCACCTCTGTAACAACATGATAAGCAATGCGGCAGCGTCCCAATGGGCGCTGCCGCATTTTTTTCTTACCCCGAACCACTCCCGCGCTTCAGGCATAGAGTGAATCAGCGGACGGCTGCTGCCGCCCGCCATCGCACACTTTTTTGGAGGTTTCCATTATAGCCGATATCACTCAGGATCTTCTGCAGCTGCAATACAGCCAGAACTTTCCTATCACAGGGACACAGGAGGCGGACATCAATCTGACCCTGCCCCCTGTCCCTATTGCCAACGCCACCCTCTTTGGTGTTGTAACCGATGGTACCGATCCCATTGCCGACGCCACCGTAAAACTCTTTGACAGTCTGGGTGCCCCCTACCAGCACACCATGACTGACGCCAGTGGCGCCTACACTCTGGAGGGCATCCCCGCCGGGACCTATACCGTAGCCGCTGTCAAGGACGGCTACCTGCTCAGTTCTGGAAGCAGTGTAGTCCTGGCTAGCGGCGGCACTACCCAGGCAGATCTGGTCTGTACCCCAGACGCCTCCCTGGCTCTGGGCACCATTGCCGGTACGGTCCAAACACTGGTGAACCTTACACCCACTCCCCTTGCCGGAGCCAAGGTCTCCCTGCTGGATGCTGGCAGTCAAGTAGTAGCCACCACCTATTCGGTAGACGATGGTGAGTTTGCCTTCTATGATCTGTCCGACGGAGTCTACTCTCTGGTTGCCTCCGCTGTAGGGTATTATACTACTGCTCCCATGATGGTAACCATTCTGAACGGTTCCATTGCCAATGTGACTATGACCATGGCAGTGGACTCCCGCACCTACAACGGCACCGTCAGCGGTGTCATCCGGGACCAGTATGGCAACGCGGTAGCCGGGTGCTTCGTGGGCCTTTTTCAGGTGGTGGCTGGCCAGGAGCTTCTGATCGCCACCACCAAAACCAATACCGATGGCAAGTATCTCTTCGGAGGCGTCACCAGCGGGGAATATCTGGTCAAGGCCAAGCAGACCCGGTAAACGGACTGTTGACTACGGGGACTTCCTTCTACCTGCACGGGGAGTCTGCCGTCTGGCAGGATTTATGCTTCCTTCAGCAAAAGGCTCTGTGCTCCCTGCGGGTATTCTGCTGTTGCCGCAGGGGCTGGATACGACTCATTTCTCATACTGGATGCCGAGAGCGCACCTATCCTCTTTTCTGCACTCAGGAGGTAAACTTCGCCTTTCTGTACCCTGGGGACTATCTGCTCACCCTGTGTACCCCCTGTGGACGGCAGGACCTGTGGGTACACCTGTCCCCGGGATCCAATGTAGAGTGCTGCCTGTGTCCCGCATCGGGCCGATTCCGGTGGAAGAGTATTCCCTGTCATTGCTTCTACAATTTGACCTAAGCGGCAAAACGGCGGTGCCATTTGGCACCGCCGTTTCTTCTTGAAATTTCAAAATCAAATGAGTCCAGGGGCTTCACCGCCAAAGGTCTCCAGAGCCCTGGCGTCCTCCTCCCGGCGCTCCTGGATGGCCTCCTTGAGAATGAGGTCCTTCACCTTCATCAAACGAATGGTATTGGCACGCTCATTTTCATCCAGCTTCATGGTGATATACTTGATGTTCTGCTGCATCTCGGGGATCTTCACATACTCCAGGGCGTTAACCCGCCGGCGGGTCTTTTCGATCTCCTCAGCCAGCAGCTGAGAGGTCTTTTCCACCTCTGCCAGCTTCAGCATATCCTGAAATACCTGGGCCATGGCGTCCACCGCATCGTCCAGCTCACCGCTGGTCTGGGCAAAGGCGTAGGGGTAGATCTCCCCAGGCTCCTGACTGGCGGTGTGGAACTGATACCGGGGCACATCCACCGACATGACATTTTCAAAGGTCATGTCCAGCTCCACGCTCTGCTTGGGATACAGCAGGGACTGCTCCAGCATCTCGGGAGACATGAGGGCGGCGGCCACGGTAAAGGCCCCGTGAGCCCGCATGAGTCCCTCCTCCACCCGCTTCCGAAGGGCGCGGTTCTCTCGGACCACATCCATAAACTGCTTCATCAGCTCGTCCCGCTTGTCCTTGAGCAGCTTATGTCCACGCTGGGCGGTCTTCAGCCGGCCTTTCAGCCGGGTGAGCTCCATACGGGTGGGATTTATCGTTGTGGAAGGCATTCAAATCCCCCCTTAATCCTTCTTGGGCAGATACTTGTCGATATACTCCGGCTTGATGCGCTTGAGCTCACTGCGGGGCAGGATACTCAGCAGCTCCCAGCCCAGATCCAGGGTCTCAAAGATGGAGCGGTTCTCGTCCGTTCCCTGGGAGACATAGCGCTTTTCAAACTCGTCGGCAAACTTGGCGTA
>CALWOR010000065.1 GCA_944383205.1 uncultured Oscillospiraceae bacterium
CGGGCGGCCAAGAACCGCTTCGGGGCCACCAACGAGATCGGGGTCTTTGAGATGGAGGACGGGGGACTCAGCGAGGTGCCCAATCCCTCCGAGGCCCTGCTGGCCGGGCGGCCCCAGGATGCCCCGGGCACCTGCGTCACCTGCGTCATGGAGGGGGTGCGGCCGGTGCTGGCGGAAATTCAGGCCCTGGTGGTGCCCTCCAGCCTGGGAAACCCCCGGCGGGTGAGCAACGGCTTTGACTACAGCCGCTCCATGCTTCTGCTGGCGGTGCTGGAGAAGCGGGGAGGGCTGCTGGTAGGGAACTGCGACGCCTATCTCAATGTGATCGGCGGACTCTACTTGGAGGAGCCCGCCGCCGACCTGGCCGCGGTGCTGGCATTGGCTTCCAGCTTCCGGGACAGGAGCGTTCCCCACGACTTGGCCGCCATCGGTGAGGTGGGACTAACCGGGGAGCTGCGGGCGGTGAGCGCCCTCAACCAGCGGTTAGCCGAGGTACGGCGGCTGGGCTTTACCAAGTGCCTCATCCCCAAGCGGGTCCAGGGCAAGCTGGCCGCCCCGGAGGGGCTGGAGCTCATCCGGGTGTCCAACATCCGGGAGGCCATGGCCGCTCTGCTGTGAGGCCAGGGGGACGAAGTTGACACAGCTGGCTCCCGTCTGGCCGGGGGACGAGGCCCGTGACAGGGAGCACTGGCCGTCCTTCTGATAGACGCAGGGGTCGGTACAGGCGATGAAGCTCAAAACGATCATCTCCGGAATAAGATTGGGACCCCGGCGGGCCGGAGACGGCTCGGACCGGGACAGGCTCAAAGCCTAGTATGTCCCGAGTGTGCCAGGGATATGAACAGTTCAATATGCGCGCACACATAAGCCGCCTCTGAGCGGCGGAAAAATCTCATGGCTGAGAAAGGAGGGGGCGGAAGGCCCGGGAACAATCTGTGGTATCAGGTCAACAAAATAAAAATTTTGTTGACCTGAGTGGAGGCTGAGCGCTCGTTTCCCCGGGATACCCCTATTATGGACTACCGCACCGAAGCCCCGGCGCTGCTCCGGGATTTTCTGGTTTATCACGAAACCATTCAGGGACATTCCAGACAGACAGTTGATGAGTACTACCTGGATCTGCGCAACTTCTTTCGCTTTCTGAAGCTGGAAAAAAATCTGGTCCCCAGGGATACGCCCCTGGATCAGATCTCCATTGACGATGTGGATCTGTCCCTGGTCAAGGACATTACGCTAACGGATGTCTACGCCTTTATGAATTTCCTCTCCCGGGACCGCCGACTGAACAACGCTTCCCGGGCCCGGAAAGTCGCCACCATCCGTTCCTTTTATAAGTATCTCACCAACAAGGCCAAGCTTCTGGAGGTCAATCCTGTCCAGGACCTGGACTCACCCCGGATGAAAAAATCCCTGCCCAAGTATTTGAATCTGGATGAGAGTCTGGAACTATTGGACAGCGTGGATGGGAAAAACGCCGTCCGGGACTACTGCATTCTGACTCTGTTTTTAAACTGCGGCCTGCGGATCTCTGAGCTGGTTGGGCTCAATAAAACAGATGTTCGAGGCGATCAACTGCGGGTACTGGGCAAGGGCAACAAGGAGCGGATTTTGTTTCTCAACGAGGCCTGCCAACAGGCCCTGGCCGACTGGATGACTGAGCGGGACGCCATGACCCTGGTGGACCAAAACGCCCTGTTCGTCACCCTTCAGAACCGCCGGCGGATCACCACCGCCGCCGTCCACAAGCTGGTGAAAAAACACCTGGCCGCCGCCGGGCTGGACAGCACCCAGTACTCAGCCCACAAGCTGCGCCACACCGCCGCCACCCTGATGCTTCAAAACGGCGTGGATGTGCGCACCCTTCAGGAGGTTCTGGGCCACGATCATCTGAACACCACCCAGATCTATACCCATGTGGACAACGAAGACCTGCGCACAGCCGCCCGGGCAAATCCCTTAAGTCATACAAAACAGAGAAAAAAGCCAAAATTACCCCCGGAAGAGGGCTGAAAAGTGAGGTTTTACCAATGAATTTGCTTTATCTCATTGTGGATTTCCTGGCCCCCGCCGCCATGCTGCTGGTGGGGATCTGGTGGCGCGTCTCCCCTCCCGCCTTTGGGAAAGGCGGCCTTGCCTACAGCACCGAGCTTACCCGGAAAAACCCCGATGCCTGGGCCGCCGCCCACCGCCACTGCGGAAAGCTGTGGGTGCGCATCGGGCTCATCACCGGAGTGGTGAGCGGAGCGCTCATCATGGTTTTTCCCGATCGTCACAGTGCCTTCTGGATGTGGCTCATCGTGGGACAGATGGTGCTGTTCTGCGTATCGGTCTTTATGGTGGATCTGCTGCTGAAGACCCAGTTCGGAGACGAGAAGAAATAAGAAACGGAGCGCCGAAAGCGCTCCGTTTCTTTATCGCGGGTCATGGATGACCGTCAATGGGATAGGCGACGCCGGCATTTTCTCCGGTCAGCGGGATATACCACTGATCCAGCTCCAGTGCCACCGCTTCTTCCAGGTCCAGGGGCTCCAGAAACTTCCAGTTTCCTAAAATACAAACTTTGGTAGGACTCATCCGCCCATGACTGATCCGCACCTGTTCCAGCCGCGTGCCGTCGCTGCACACCACCGCAAATGAGCCGTTTCCGCGATACCCCATCTCCCACTCCCCTCTCACCATGGCGCCCAGGGGCGTCAGGATCAGTTGGGTAGGCAGGCGCTCCCCTTCTGCCTCTCCGGTGAGCGTGAGTTCCATCACTGGATAATTTTCTACCTGGAAGGGAACTTCCCATTCTCCAAAGATCGGTTCGCTCATAAGAACGGTACCATATGCATCGGAAAGGGTAAGCTGATCCAGATCCTCCGGGCTGACATTGGGAAAGCTGATCCCCATATAGGAGTTTCCGTCCAGTTCAAATCTGATGTCCTCGGAGGCAGTATTTGGCGCTCCATGCAGATAGAGGTTGGTCAGAAGCAGAGACGTTCTGCGGCCTTGCATCGATTCCAGCAGCCCGCCGTCGGCCAGTTGGACCAATACCTGGAAGGTACCGTCGGCGGCAAAGCCCATGGAAGACAGGCTTGCTTTGTCAAAGCCGCTCAGGGGCGCCGGAGTCTGGCCCGGCTTCAGCACCACCTGTCCATCGTCCAGGGTCATGGAGTCAAGGACTTCCTTCGAGATAAGCTCCTTGGGCAGCGGTTCCGCTGAACTTTGCACCAAATCCTGGTGTTTTCATCCAACATCCGCTCCCCGGTCAGGTCCTGTAACTGAACATAGAGCTTTAACCGGTACCGGTCGGTGACCGCGGAGAGAACGGTGATCTCAAAATCCTGGTCTACGGCGGAGGATCGATCGATCTCCAGGCTGTACGGGGCAAAACCGCCCAATGCCTCTTGACCAGGCGCTCAGCCTGTTGGTATTCCATCACATCCACCTCGCTCTTTTGTCCTTCTGTCTGATACACGCGCCGGAGGGGCAAAAGGTTACAGACCCATCCCAAAATAAAGGGCGGACGCCTTAAGCGTCCGCCCGGTTTCTATAAAGCTATTTTCCCTTACATCTCAATCAGCTCATACTCCCGGCTGCCCAGGCCGATCTTCTCGGCGTGGTCCAGACAGCTGCGCCACTCCGACTCCGGGGTGGAGTTGGTGAAGTGGTCGTGGTGGTCGTGGAAGTTGGGGTCGGCCAGATGCTTGGCCAGCTGACTGCCCGGCATGGGCTGGGCGGCCAGGCAGGCGTCCACACAGGCCTGATCCAGAGCCAGAGGATCGAAGGAGGCGAACATGCCGATGTTGGGCAGGATGGGCACATCGTTTTCGGCGTGGCAGTCGCAGTTGGGGGACACATCCACCACCAGGGAGATATGGAAGTTGGGACGGCCGTCCAGCACTGCCTTGGTGTACTCGGCCATGCGGCAGTTCAGGGCCGCCTGGGCGTTGTCGTTGGTGAAGTAGATGGCGTCGAAGTTGCAGGCCCCCAGGCAGCGGCCGCAGCCCACGCAGTTCTGCTGGTCCACGGTCATCTTCCTGGTTTCGGGGTCAAAGACCAGGCCGTTGTTGGCGCACTCCTTCTGGCAGCGCATACAGCCCCGACACTTGCTCTGGCTGATCTTGGGCTTGCCGCTGGCGTGCTGCTCCTTCTTCCCTGCCCGGGAACCGCAGCCCATGCCGATATTTTTGATGGCCCCGCCGAAGCCGGTCATCTCGTGGCCCTTGAAGTGGGAAAGGGAAATGAACACATCGGCGTCCATCACCGCCCGGCCGATCTTGGCCTTCTGGACATACTCGCCCCCGACCACAGGGACCTCCACATCGTCGGTGCCCTTCAGGCCGTCGCCGATGAGAATGGGGCAGCCCACGGTGAGGGGGGTGAAGCCGTTCTGCCAGGCGCACTCCAGGTGCTCCAGGGCGTTTTTACGGCTGCCGGGGTACATGGTGTTGCAGTCGGTGAGGAAGGGCTTGCCTCCCAGCTCCTTCACCACATCCACCACCGCCCGGGCGTAGTTGGGCCGGAGATAACTGATGTTGCCCAGTTCCCCGAAGTGCATTTTGATGGCAACGAACTTGCCCTCCAGGTCCAGGTCAGCAATGCCCGCCTTTTTGATGAGCTTTTTCAGCTTGGTGGGCAGGCCGTCGCCGTAGGCCTCGGTATGGAAATCGGTAAAATAGACCTTTGAAACTGACATAACTTCCAACTCCCTTATCTGTTTGGGTGAATTTTAAACTTCCCTTGGGTCGATCCCGGAAGAAAACCGGAAGATTAGGAATGGGCGGGGCGCTTTGCCTCCACGATGCCGGGAATGATGGCGCACAGGGAGCCCGCCACGATGAGCACGATGCCAAGAAGCATATTTTTTGAAATGATTTCCCCGTGGATCATCCAGGCCAGCACCGGGGCCAGGGCGGGCTTGAAGAAGTAGACCAGGGATACCACGCTGGCCGGCTGGTACTCCATAGCCAGGAAATAGCAGCAGAAGCCGACGCCCGCCACCCCCACGGACACAAAGAGCACATAGGGCAGATTCTGAAGGGTGTACCCGGCAAAAATGGGGATATTGGCGAAATCCGCAAGTCCAGCCCCGATGAGGGCCTGGGCCAGGGCGGGGATGTGGGACAGGAGGATGATCACCAGGAGAATGAGGCTTCCGAACAAGAAGCTGAAGCAGGTGACCACCGCGCCCCCGTACCGGGCGCATTTGCGCTTGCCCAGCACCCCGTAGATGGAAAAGAGGATGGTGGACAGCAGAGCCAGCCCCGTTCCAAGGAGATTGACCGAGGTCTGGAAGGGGTTGATGATGGCAATGGTCCCGGCCACCTCCAGCACCAGGGCGGCGATATGCCGGGGCAGGATGGGCTCACCCAGCAAAAAGAAGGCCAGGAAGGTGACAAACACCGGATTGCAGCTGAAGAGCACCGCCGCCACCGAGGAGCCGGCGTAATTTACCGCCACATGGAGGATGGGCATGCTCAGGGCGATGCCCAGCAGGCCCAGCAGGGCGAAGTGGGCCAAACTCTGCCCGTCCAGCCGCTCCCCCCGCTTTTTCAGGGTGTGGAGGGCCAGGGGCAGCAGAATGATGAAGCCCACGGCAAACCGGCACAGGGTCAGCTGCATGGAGTTGAGCTGGCCGGAGATAAACTTCAGCACCACCTCGTAGGAGGTGAACATGATGATGGTGATGATAATATAAAGGTAGCCTTTTTTATTAGATGATGTCACACTTCTCCCCTCTCTCTCCCGGTCAGTATAGCACATTCCCCTTTGAGAAACAAGCTTACTCCATCAATGCCAGGAACTCCTCCTGGGTGAGCACGGGGACCCCCAGCTCCTGGGCCTTCCGGAGCTTGGACCCGGCGGCCTCCCCCGCCACCACATAGGTGGTCTTTTTGGACACGGAGGAGGCGGCCTTGCCTCCCCGGTCCTCGATCATTTTGGTGGCCTCGTCCCGGGTGAAGCGCTCCAGAGTTCCAGTGAGGACGAAGGTTTTCCCGGCAAAGCGCTGGTCCTCTCCCCTCTCCTCAGCCTTCATGTTCACCCCGGCCTCCTTGAGCCGGGCGATGAGATGGCGGCTCTGGGGGCTTTGGAACCAGTGGAAAATGCTCTGGGCGGTGATCTCTCCAATGTCCTCCACCTGGGTAAGCTCCTCCACTGCGGCCCCACTCAGGGCGTCCAGAGTCTCAAACCGCCCGGCCAGGACCTTCCCCGTCTTCTGGCCCACCTGGCGGATGCCGAAGGCGTAGATGAGCCTGGACAGGTCCTGGCTCTTGGATTTTTCAATGGCGGCCAGGAGGTTTTTTGCGGACTTCTTGCCCATGCGCTCCAGCTTGGCCACATCCTCCTCCTTTAAAAAGTACAGGTCCCCAGGCGTCTTTACCAGTCCGGCGTTTACCAGGTTCTCCACCACGGCGATGCCAAGGCCCTCAATGTCCATGGCGTCCCGGCTGGCAAAGTGGGCCAGGGTGCGAAGGAGCTGGGCGGGGCACTCCGCCCCGGTACAGCGGATGTGGGCCCCGTCCTCGTCACGCTCCACGGGGGCACCGCACACGGGGCAGACCTCCGGGAAGCGGTAGGGCACGGTCCCCTCCGGGCGCTTCTCCATGACCACGGACAGCACCTCGGGGATGATCTCCCCTGCCTTGCGCACCAGCACCGTGTCCCCGATGCGGATGTCCTTCTCAGAAATAAAGTCCTGGTTGTGGAGGGTGGCGTTGGTCACCGTGGTCCCCGCCAGGCGCACCGGCTCCAGCACCGCCTTGGGGGTGAGCACCCCGGTGCGGCCCACCTGGATGAGGATGTCCACCACCTTGGAGGGCTTCACCTCCGGGGGGTACTTATAGGCGGCGGCCCACCGTGGGAATTTCGCCGTAGAGCCAAGGGCTTCACGGTCTATGAGGTTATTGAGCTTTACAACTGCTCCGTCAATGTCAAAGGGGAACTTCTCCCGGTTCTCCCCGATGTCCCGGATGCGCTCAGTGGCCTCTCCGATGGCGGCGCACAGGGCGTGGGGGATGACCTTGAAGCCCCGGTCCCGGAGATAGTCCAGGGTCTCGCCGTGGGTCTGGAAGCTTACCCCCTCGGCCAGCTGGAGGTTGAAGACGGCGATATCCAGCCGCCGCTGGGCGGCCACCCTGGGGTCCAGCTGCCGCAGGGACCCGGCGGCGGCGTTCCGGGGGTTGGCGAAGAGGGCCTCCCCCCGCTTCTCACGCTCCTCGTTCAGGGCGTGGAAGACCTGTTTGGGCATATAGACCTCCCCACGGACGATGAGCCGAGGGGGGGCATTTTCAATTTTCAGAGGGATGGAGCGGACGGTGCGGAGGTTTTCCGTCACATCCTCCCCCACCAGGCCGTCTCCCCGGGTGGCTCCCCGGACAAAGAGGCCGTTTTCATACTCCAGGGCCACGGACAGCCCGTCCACCTTGGGCTCCACCGAGTAGTCCGCCCGGGGCACCACGCCCCGCACCCGCTGGTCGAAGGCCTCCAGCTCCTCAAAGTCGAAGACATCCTGGAGGGACTCCAGGGGGACCGGGTGGGTGACCTGCTGGAAGGACTCCAGGGCCTGCCCTCCCACCCGCTGGGTGGGAGAATCGGGGGTCACCGTCTCCGGGTGGGCCGTCTCCAGCTCCTCCAGACGCCGGAGCTTGTGGTCGTAGTCGTAGTCGGACATGGTGGGGTTGTCCAGCACATAGTATTCATACCCCGCCCGGGTCAGCTCCCGGCGCAGGGCCTCGATCTCCATCAATTCGTCCATTGGGATACCTCTCCTTTGGATTTACAGTGAAATGCTTCCGTCAGCCGGGGAAACAACCCCCGGCACAGGCCCCAGAGCACAAAGCCCAGCAGGGCCCCGGTGGTATTCAGGATCACATCGTCGATGTCGGTGCTCCGTCCAATGAAAAACTGAATAAACTCGATGGCGCAGGAGCAGCCGCAGCCCAGCAAAACCGTCTTCCACCACTTCCAGCCCCGCCACAGCAGGGCGGGGAAAAAGCCCAGGGGCACAAACATGGCGATGTTGCCCAGGAGCATGAACATGAGCCAGGGGCTCATGTGCTCCAGGGCCCGGCGGATCTCCTGGAAGGGCTGGAGCATATCGGGGAGATGGGGCAACCCCGCCATCGTCTCCTCCCAGGTGGGGTAGAAGCTCTCCAGGGTGCGGTGGCTCCAGACCATGGTCCAGTAGTCCCTGTTGAGCAGCCAGGCGTTGACCCAGGACCACAGATTGGCCGGAAACAGGGTCAGGGAGATGAGCCCGGCACAGAACATCACAAAGAGGAGCAGGGCGATCTCCCGGGGGGCAGAGCTGACAAGCCCTTTTCCTTGTAAGCGTCTGCGCCGGAAGGGGCGCAGAAGGAGAAATCCTACCAGCCCCACCAGCATGCACGGAAGCATCTGTAAAAAATATTCCAGAACATTGCCCAGGTACCACCAGGCGAGCTCGTATCGTGTCATTGGTAAAACCTCAACTGCTGTTCCAAGCCCCAGGGAGGCTCAGATAGGTATTGGGCACCTGGCCCACGATCACTGTCTCCGCCGCCGCCAGACGGGTCTGAACGGTGACCTCCACCCCGCCCCCCGGCAGAAGGACGCTCATGGGGACGGAGACCTCCAGCCAGATCTTATGGATGGTCTGGTTGACGCCGGCGGAGGAAAATTCGCTCTCAAATTCAGCGGACAGGGTGCCCACGGTCATGGCCCGGGCCCGGAGGGCGGGGCCCCTGGCCCAGAGGGGCTCAAAGTCCAGAAGGCTTCCCAGGGGGATCTGGATCTGGGAGACATCCAACTCCCCCAACGCCTCCAGAATGGCGGCGGTAAGTTCCGCCCGGAGTAGGTTCAGCTGGGCCATGTCGGTGGTCAGGGCGGTGATGGCCCCGGACTGGTCCCGCTCAATGGTCACCAGGTCCCCATAGCTCACATCCCGCCGGGCCAGGTCCTCCGTCACCGCCAGCTCAATGGCGGCCACCACGGTGTTCTGGACCTGGGTCCTGGCCATCTGGGCCACCGCCGGGCGCAGCTTCCACTCCAGCACCTGGATGGTCCCCCAGGCCAGGAGGACCCCCACGGCCAGGGTGATGAGCAGGGGATGTCCCCCCGGCCCCTCCCCCACCGGCCTTGCCAGCCGGCGGCGGAGGATGGACCGCCAGGGCCGATGCCGTCTCCCCATATCCACACCCCCTCAGGGCAGGATATGGTCTTCCCGGCTTGGCCTATGCCTTATTCTCCCAGCAGCTCCTGGACCGCCAGCAGCACCCCTAAGCGGCCCGACTCAAAGGTGAGGCCCCCCTGGAGATAGACGGTGTAGGGCTCCCGCATGGGGGCGTCGGCGGACAGCTCGATGGAGGCCCCCTGGATGAAGGCCCCGGCGGCCATGATCACCTGGCAGTCGTAGCC
>CALWOR010000066.1 GCA_944383205.1 uncultured Oscillospiraceae bacterium
CGAAGGTGTGCCGGATGTCATGAAATCTGATGTTGGGCAGTCCTGCTTCTTTCAGTAGTGCTTTCAGGTGGTTGTACGCGGTGCTGGGGGCAGTAGGCTGCTCCGGGTTGAGAGGATTGGGGAAGATCCATTCGGTCAGCGCTGTTTTCTTGCGCTCCCGCAGAACCTGCGCCGTGCTGGGCGGCAGGACGATCTTCCGCGTTCCAGCGTAGGTTTTGGTGTCACCTGTGGTGTATGGCTTGCCTTTCTCTTTGTGGAGGGTGCGCCGCACATGGAGCGTTCCCTGCTTCGTATCAAAATCCTCCCATCGCAGCGCGCAGATCTCGCCCCGGCGCAGACCAGTTGTCACCGCAGTATAGAAGAAATCATGCCAGAACTTATCCTTTTCAATGGCTTTCATGAAAGCATCCAACTGTGCTTCGGTAAGGATCTTCATTGGTGCGCCAATAAATTTGGGCGGGTCAACTTCCGCGGCGGGATTGTTGGGGATCAGACTCTGCTCCATTGCCGTTTTCAGAGCGTGGTGCAGGGTGGTGTGGATGCCGTGGACTGTTCTGCCGGAAAGACCGGGAGGCTGGCTCTTTCTGGGAGATATTCGCCCGGTTTCCTGCAAGGTGCGGTAGAGCGACCGCAGGTCGGCGGCAGTGATTTTAGTAAGGGTTCTGTTTCCGAGATAGGGTTTGACGTGAAGTTCCAGAGAACGGCGATAGCCGTTCAGGGTGGAGGGACGAAGCGTGGCGGCCATGTACTTATCCAGCCATTTGTCCAGCCAGACCGAGAGGGTCATACTGCTTTCTTCGGTCAGGTCTACCCCTTTGTAGGTTTCGGTGAGCTGCCGCAGCTTTGCGGACAGTTCTTTTTGCGTGGGTGCGGAGATATACCGGAAGATGGAGTCACCGTTGTCTTTGTGGCCGACTACGATGCGACCTTCCCATCGACCGTCCTCTCGCTTGCGTACCATGCCATCACCGGACGGTCTTCGCTTTGCCATGGATTTTTACCTCCAATCGAATTTCGTTTTTAATTAGGTTTGTGTATCGTTCTCATCGTTGGTCTGCGCTTTTCGGCAGGCCCGTTCTTCTTCCTCTTTGGCGAAGGAGTACATGGGTTCCTCTGCCAGCTCCCTGTGGATGCCGCAGGCGAGACGGTATCCGCAGGTGAAGCTGTGCAGTGTTGCGACACCGTGCAGGTGGTCCTCCATATCCACCAGCCGCAGCAGGAGTTTCCGGTCCTCCTTTGCCAGACGGGAAGAGAGCTCTTTGTGGGTGCGGTTGACTTCGTTATTCAGATTCTGAATGAGTCGGGAGTCAGTTTCGAACTGCCGTTGCAGCGCTTTCATGTAATCGTACATACCGTTTACCTCGCCTGCGGGAAGCGGTGCGGCTCCGCCACGCACTGGTACAGGACTGCGCCGCAGTTGCCGCAGATCAGGAACTTGATGCGGTTGCCCAGCAGGCCGTTTCTTTTGAAGGTCACCAGCGCGTCGCTCTGCCAGCCGACACGGATATCTTCACCGCCGCAGTAGTGGCACTGCTTGACCGGAAGTTGATTCATCATAGTCGCTTCCTCCGTTTCTGTATTTTTGCAATCACACAATACCGGAAGGGCAGATGAATAGCCAATGTCACATTTCCTGGTGGGTGCGCTTTTTGGCCAGGTCATGGAGCGCAGCGGCGCCGCCCACGCCATTGCCAAGCTGTTTGTAGCCCGGCTGGGCGCACGGTTTGCCCTGCTGGCCATCGTGCTGGCCTGCGCGGCCCTGGTCTACGGCGGCATCTCCTGCTTTGTGGTGGGCTTTGCCGTGATCCCCTTCGCCGTCACCCTGTTTGAGGAGGCAGACATCCCCCGCCGTTTCCTGGCCGGTGCCCTGACCTTCGGCACTGTGACCTTTGCCATGACCGGCCCCGGAACCCCTCAGGTGCAGAACATCATTCCCACCACCACCCTGGGCACCAAGGCATCCGCAGGCTGGGGCGTGGGCGTCATCGTCATGATCTTCATGTTCATTGTAGGTATGATCTGGCTCCAGTGGACCGTCAACAAAGCCAAGGCCAATGGCGAGCACTTCCAGCACCGGGAGGGGGAGGCCAAGGCCGATCCCAACCGCCCCACCCCCAGCGGCCTGCTGGCCTTGATCCCCCTGATCGTCAGTGTGCTGGCTCTCAACGTCCTGGGCCTGCCCGTGGAGTTGGCCGTTCTGACCGGTGTGATCCTGGCCTACATCATGTTCCTCAAATACCTGCCCCTGAAAGACGCCGCCAATGTGTTCAGCGCCGGCTTCTCCTCGGCCCTCAGCGCCATCGCCAACACCTGTATTGTGGTGGGCTTCGGCTCGGTGGTCAAGGGCGCTCCGGCCTTCACTTGGCTGACCGAAAACATTGACAAGATCCCCGGCCCGGCTCTGGTGGGCGTGGCCCTCTCCGTCACCCTGATCTGCGGCATCACGGGGTCCGCCTCCGGCGGCATTGGCATGGCAATCCCCGCCATCGCCCCCATCTATGTCGCCCAGGGCGTGATCCCCGAGGCCATTCACCGTGTGGCCTCCATCGCCTCCGGCGCCCTGGACTCCCTGCCCCACAACGGCTATGTGGTCACTACCCTGAACATCTGCGGTCTCTCCCACAAGGAGGGCTACTTCCCCGTCTTTATGCTGACCGTGGTCCTGCCCAGCATCGGCACGGCACTGGCCATCCTGCTCTTCACCATCTGCCCCTGGCTGCCTGTGTAACCGGCTCGGAATCTTCCGAAGTATCATAAAAAATAGGAGGAAAATACGCCATGAAACCTGATCTGTTGAAGGGCATCCGCATCATTGACTTTACCACCTATGTGGCCGCGCCCGGCGCGGGGCGCATCATGGCCGACTGGGGCGCTGACGTCATCAAGGTAGAGGGCCTCAGCGGTGACCCCATGCGGAATTTCGGCGTTCAGATGGGCATTCCCGCCACTGATGACGTAAACCCCATTTGGGAGCTGGAGAACGGCAACAAGCGCGGCATTACCCTGGACCTCAAGAACCCAAAGGGCATGGAGATCATGATGAAGCTGCTGGAGAGCGCCGACGGCATGACCAGCAACGTGCGCCTGGGCTCCCTCAAAAAGATGGGTCTGGACTATGAGACCTTGTCCAAGAAGTTCCCCAAGCTGGTGTGGGGCCACGTGTCCGGCTACGGCATCTACGGCGAGGAGGCACCCCGTCCCGGCTACGACGTGGTCTCCTTCTGGGCCCGGGGCGGCTTCCTGGCCGACACCCCCACCATTGGACATCCCCCCATGACCACCCCCTTTGGTGTGGGTGACCACACCGCCAGCCTGGTGCTGCTGGGCGGCATGCTGGCCGGCATCATGAAGGCCAAGGCCACCGGCCAGGGTGAAAAGGTGGTCCTCTCCCTCCAGGGCACCTCCATCTGGGTCAACGGCCTCATGGCCCTGAGCACCCAGTTCGGCGACGTCTATCCCAAGGACCGGTACGCGCCCCCCACGCCCTTCAGCAACTCCTACCAGTGTAAAGACGGGGAGTGGATCGTCCTCACCATCCTCCAGTATGAGCGCTACTTCAAGGCTTTCTGCGAGGCCCTGGAGATTCCCGAGTACGTCGATGACGTCCGCTACAATACCCTCAATGGCATCAAGGCAAATCCGGAGTATATCTCCCAGTTCTGCCACATCCTCGAGGAGGCCTTCGCCAAAAAGGACAGCGCCTACTGGGGCGAGCGTCTGAAGGCGGCAGATATCGCCTTTGAGCGGGCCACCCACTACTATGAGATCGCCACCGATAAGCAGGCCATCGCCAACAACTATGTGGTGCCCTACCAGACCAGAAACGGCACCCCCTTCATGCTGCCCATGAGTCCCGTGCAGTTCAAAGAAAACGTCCCTCTGGACAGCGCGCCCGCCCCGCTTCTCGGCGAACACAACGAGGAGGTCCTCAAGGAACTTGGCTACAGCGATGCTGACATCCAGGCCCTGCGGGCAGAAAAAGCCATCTGTTGATCCCTTCCTTTCCCTTCCGGTCCTCCGGGGTCCCGACGGGCCCCGGAGGACCACCTCCCAATGCTTGGCGGGAAAGCACATATAGCAGTGCTGTGCAGGCGAAAAAGAAGCATCTGGCTGTTGTTGTATGGATGACCGGTATGGTATGATAGGCACGTGGGGCCTGTGCGCAAGGAGAAAAATGACTTCCCCGACTATGCGGCCCATGGGTCACAGAAAAATTTTCCTTTAGAATGTTTGCCTGTCCTCCCTTTGGGAAACGCACAAAATCAGGAGACTGCGCACAGCCGCTCATAAGGGGCCGGGCCCCATTCTCTCCCTCGCTGTTCAAGTGCACCGACCATGTGAGGATCGGCGCGTTTTCGTTTTCGTAGAAGGAGGGAGTGCTGGAATGTCAGTTCGTATTGAAGATTTGCTGCACAGTCTGCCCACAGAGAAAAGGAACGAATTGCTGGTGTTGTATGAGCGCCTCTTTGAAATCTCTCCCGATGGGTTCCTTTTCGTGGACCCGGAGGGGAAGATTGTCTACATCAACCCGGCCTATTGCTATCAGCTGGATGTAAAGCGCTCTGACGCCATCGGCAGGCCGGTGACGGAGGTGGTCAAAAATACCGCCCTTGTAGCCCGGATGGAGAACCGGGATTTTACAGTGGAGCGCAACGTCCTGTGGGAGACGCTGCCGGGCCAGTTCAAGACCAAGGAGCCCTATGTCATTGTCACCCGCTGCGTCGTTCCCGACAAAGACGGCAACATTCTGGGGGCCATCGGCCAGGTCAAGTTCATCAACGAGACGCTGAAATTGGCCGACGTGCTCAACAATATGAGCGATGAGCTCAAATTCTACAAGGAAGAACTCAACCGCCTGGGAAGCGACCACTATACCTTTGAGAAGATCATTGGCAGCTCCCCAGAACTGTGCAGGGTCAAAGCACTGGCGAGGAAGGCGGCGCAGAATGATTTTACCGTCCTGCTGACAGGGGAGACCGGCACCGGCAAGGAGGTCTTTGCCCACGCCATCCACTATGCCAGCGGCAGACGCAACCGCCCCTTCGTGCGCATCAACTGCGCTGCCATCCCCCATGAACTGTTTGAATCCGAGCTCTTCGGTTACTTTGAGGGCGCCTTTACCGGCGCCAGAAAGGGCGGGAAGAAGGGCAAGATCGAACTGGCCAACGGCGGGACGCTCTTTCTCGACGAGATCGGAGATATGCCCCTGTCCATGCAGGTCAAGCTCCTTCGGGTGCTCCAGGAGCGGGAGATCGAGATCCTGGGCGGGGAACAGACCCTCCCCATCGACATCCGTGTCATTGCCGCCACAAATAAGGACCTTCCTCAGGAGATCTCCCAAGGGCGTTTCCGGGAGGACCTCTACTACCGGCTCAACGTGATCTCCCTGGACATCCCGCCCATGCGCCAGCGAAAGTCAGACATCCAGATCTTCATTGACCATTTTCTGCGGGAGATCAACCAGCAGTACCAGACCGCCGCCTCTTTTTCCCCGGAGGCCATCCGGGCTCTGGAGAGCTATCCGTGGCCCGGAAACGTGCGAGAGCTCAAGAATGCGGTGGAGCGGTCCTACACCATGGCGGATGGAGGGCTGATTCAGGAGACCCACCTTCCCCCTCACATCGTCACCCGGGTCTCCTGCAGCCTCTCCTCCGGTCCCCAGACCCTGGCCCACGCGGTCCAGACGGTGGAAAAAACCTTTATTCAAAAGGCTCTGTGGCAGTACCACTACAACATCAAACAGACGGCGGATCATCTGGGAATCCACCGCAGTACCCTCTACAACAAAATGGACTATTACGGCATCAAACGGGAACCCGGCTGAGACGGTTCAGCCTCAGACCGGACCTGTGAGAAAGGAGCGCAGTACGGATATGAGCGTGATCAACACCGAGCATCAGATCGTCCGGGACCCGCTGATCAACGGCTTTTCCTATGATGAGATGGAGATCGGGCACACCGCCTACTATACCAAGACCGTGACCGAGCATGATGTGGGGACCTTTGCCGGGGTCACGGGAGATTTCAACCCGGCCCATGTGAACCAGATCGGCGCCGAAGAGATGCGCCTTCCCGGCCGGATTGCCCACGGCGCACTGAGCGGAGGCCTGATCTCGGCCGCTCTGGGGACAAAGATGCCCGGCCAGGGGTGCCTGTATCTGAGCCAGAGTTCAAAATTTGTGCGCATGGTGCGCTTTGGCGACACTCTGACCGTGCGGTTGGAGGTTGTTGAGAAAATGGAGAAATACCGGGTTAAGATCAAGACAGAGGTCTTTAACCAGAACGATGAGCTGGTGGTCACTGGAGAGGCCATTCTGGTGGCCAAGCACTGAGGATACAACGCCCGTTTTCCGGCGGCCCCCGCTTGAGCCATGCCATTTTTCCCATCCACCCGGATCTCTGCCGGGGGCCATGCGCCCTGCCGCGCGTCCGCGCTGTGGGCGCAGAGCAAGGCAAATTTACAGTTTTGAAAGGAGAACACCATGTTCCAGTTTACGGAAGAACAACTTGCCATCCAGGAGATCACCCAAAAGTATGCACAGAGCTCCATTAAGGCCCTGGCGGACGAGATCGACAAGACCGGCCGGTATCCCAAGGAGAACATCCAGGGGCTGGTGGACATCGGTATCATGCAGCTGAGTATCCCGGAGGAATACGGCGGCACCGGGATGGACGATGAGATCTCCAAGGCGCTGGCGGTGTCCGAGGTGGCCAAGTGCTGTGCCTCCACCGCCGAGATTCTGGATGTGCACTACCTCTCCGCAGATATTCTGATGCGCAAAGGAACTCCGGAGCAGAAGGCCCAGTATCTGCCCCAGGCTGCCGAGGGCAAGCTGGGCGGCTTTGCCCTCACCGAGCCGGGGGCCGGCTCCGACGCCGGCGGTCTGAAGACCCGGGCGGTGAAGGACGGGGATGATTACATCCTCAACGGTACCAAGTGCTTCATCTCCAACCTGGGCCCGGAGGAGGGCAATCACTTCGTAGTGGTGGCCGTCACCGAACCCGGCATCGGCACCAAGGGCACCACCGCCTTCCTGGTAGACCGGTCCATGGCCGGCGTCTCCTGCGGCAAAACCGAGGACAAGATGGGCATTCGGGGCGCGGCTGTCTCCGAGCTGGTGCTGGAGGACGTGCGTGTGCCCAAGACGGCCGTTCTGGGCCAGCTGGGCGAGGGCTTCAAGATCGCCATGATGGGCCTGGACGGCGGGCGGATCGGGATTGCCTCCCAGGCCTGCGGTGTGGCCTTCGGCGCCATCGAAGAGGCTGTCAAGTATTCCGGAGAGCGGGTACAGTTCGGCAAGCCCATCCACGCCAACCAGGGTATCCAGTGGTACTTGGCCGACATGGCCACCCGTGCGGAGGCCGCGTGGCTGCTCACCCTGAAAGCGGCCTCCCTTCGCCAGCAGGGCCTGCCCTGCACCACCGCTGCCGCCATGGCCAAGTGGTATGCCGCAGAGGCCGCCTGCTTCTGCTGCGACCTGGCCCTCCAGATCCACGGCGGCTACGGCTATATGAAGGATTACGCCATCGAGCGCATGTACCGGGACGCCCGCATCCTCCGCATCTACGAGGGCACCTCCGAGGTCCAGAAAATGGTCATCTCCAGAAATGTGATCGGGAAATAACCACATTTGAGCCCAAAGCTGTTCCGGGGGCGTGCCGCGATGAGCGCCACCCCTGGAACGGCTGCTGATCATAAATGGGAGGTGTTTGCGCGTGGGCGCGTTGAACGGCTACAAGATACTGGATTTCAGCACGCTGCTCCCCGGTCCCTACGCCACCATGACCCTGGCGGACATGGGCGCCGAGGTGCTGAAGGTCAGCGGCAGGGACAAGTACGACCTGGTGGTGCACTGGCCACCAGTCCTGCCCGGTGCAGAGGTGACCGGGGCACAGGCCTGGCTGGGGCGAAACAAAAAGACCATCTTTCTCAACCTGAAAAAGCCTTCCGCCATTGAGGCCGTCAAAAAACTGGTGATGGAGTATGACATCGTGGTGGAACAGTTCCGCCCTGGCGTGATGGCCAAGCTGGGCATTGGCTACGAGCAGCTCCGGGCGGTCAATCCCCGGCTCATTTACTGCGCCATCACCGGTTACGGCCAGCGCGGCCCCTTTGCCCTGCGGGCCGGCCACGACATCAACTATCTCTCCCGTGCGGGCATCACCGCCACCGCCGGAAGAAAGGACGGTGGCCCCAGCCTCTATAACTTCCAGATCGCCGATGTGGCGGGCGGCTCCATGAACGCAGTGGCGGGTATCCTGGCTGCTATCATCTACCGTGAAAAGACCGGGAAGGGGCAATTCATCGACATTTCCATGGAGGACAGTGTGGTGCCTTTCAACTCCATGGACGGTGCCAGCTATTTTGCCGGTGGTCCTCTTCCCAGCCGTGAGAGCGGCCTGCTCAACGGCGGAAAGATCTATGATTTCTACGAGACCTCAGATGGCGCTTACATGAGCGTAGGCTCGCTGGAGCCCAAATTTTTTGCAGCCCTGTGCGATGGCCTGGGCTATCCCCAGTGGCGGGATGGCGCTGTGCTGAGGGAGGATGCGGACAAGGTCAAGGCGGCCTTTCGGGCGGCCTTCCGAACCAAGACCCGGGACGAGTGGACCAGGATTTTTGCCGACCTGGACGCCTGCGTGGAGCCGGTCATGTCCCTGGCTGCGGCTGCGGATGACCCCCATCTCCGTCAACGCGGCATGTGGCCCTCTGTACCGGTGCCCCTTGCCGACGGGGTGGAGATCACCCAGATGGGCTGCCCCCTCAATCTCTCCGAGTGCCCACCGGAGTACCGCCACGCCGGCTATCCGGAGGGCTATCACACCGCCCAGATCCTGTCTGCACTGGGGTACAGTGAAGAGGAGATCCGGGAGCTGAGCGGCTGATGGCGCGCCTGCCTGTCCGGGCCTGGCAGAGCACAAAAAGAAGACCGCCGCGGACCCGTTTCGGGTCCGCGGCGGTCGTTTTACAGAGCGTGCTCAGGGGCGCTGCCGGGGCTTGACGCTGAAGCGCTCCACCAGGGTGGTGGAGACGGTGGTCTTCAAAAGGCCCACCGAGGCCATCTGGTGGGGGACCTCCCCCCGCTTGATCCGCCGGTCCAGCAGGTCCATGGCCACCAGGCCCAGCTCCTCCTTGAAGGCGTGGACGGTGGTGAGGGGCGGGTCCAGCATCTCGCACATGGGGATGTCGTCGAAGCCGATCACCGACACGTCGTCGGGCACGTGGCGGCCGTGCTTCTTCAGCACCCGGATGGCGGCGGCGGCGATGACGTCGTTGTCGGCGAAGAGGGCGTCGGGCAGGGGAGGGCCGCTCTTGAACCAGGCGTCGAAGTCCTGGAAGGCCCCCTCGGAGGAGATGTCCACCTC
>CALWOR010000067.1 GCA_944383205.1 uncultured Oscillospiraceae bacterium
CCCGTTGGTCAAGCGGTTAAGACGGCGGCCTCTCACGCCGCAAACATGGGTTCGATTCCCGTACGGGTCACCATTTACCTCTACAATTTGATATAATTTTAGTCGCTTCGGTGATTAAAATAGTTGGTGTTGATTAGAATGAGGGTCCACCCGTTCCCATTCCGAACACGGAAGTTAAGCTCATTTCTGCCGAAAATACTTGTCTGGAGACGGACCGGGAAGATAGGTAACGCCAACACAGAGAAGGAACAGGATATCTGTTCCTTCTTTTTTTATCACGGGTAATTTTGTATATACTGAAGATCGAGGTGAGAGCATGAACAGGCGACTTTCCGCTCTGAAGCTCCCTGTGGGGCTGCGAACCATGAAAACCGCACTGGCTGTGGTGCTTGCCCTGCTGGTGGTGGAGCAGTACGGGGCCAGTCCGGCCAAGGTGGTCTTTGCCACCATCGGGGCCATTTCCGCTGTGGGTCCCACCTTTACCGCCTCATTGCTGGCCTGCCTGACTCAGATCTGCGGGGTGACGGTGGGAGTGCTGCTGGCCCTGCTTATGATGGCCCTCCAGATACACCCCATGGTGGCGGTGGGGATCGGGATCGTCCTGATTTTGGCCGGATACCAGTATTTTCATCTGAAGCTTGTGCCGGTGCTCCCCTGCCTGGTGCTGGTGAATGTGTGCCTGAACCCGGAGGTGGAGGCTCTGTCCTATTCCATGGGCCGGATCTGGGACACGGCCATCGGTCTGGCCATCGGCATGGCGGTGAATACCCTGATCTTTCCCTATGACAACAGCCTGAAGATCCGCCAGACCATGGAAGGACTGGATAAGGACCTGATTGAGTTTTTGGAGGATATGTTTGACGGAGACGAGCATCTCCCGGAGACTGATCGTCTGGAGAAGAAGATCGACGCCCTTGAAGCTCAGCTGGCCCTCTTTTCCGAACAGCGGCTCCTGCGGCGGGGACGGCAGAAGCGGGAGCTGAAGCGGCTGGAGAGCTGTGAGGACATTGCCCAGGCCCTGCTTACCGAGCTCATCACCCTGCGGAACATGGAGCGGCTGGGCTGCCTCAACGAGGAAAACCGCAAATCCCTCCGGGAGCTGGGGGCGAAGGTATCAGAGAGCTGCCCCCTGGAGGCGGGGCGGGTGGAGCACACGGTGGTCAACTACCATATTACCCAGGTGCTCCGCCTGCGCGGGGAGCTGAAGGAAAAGCTGTCCCAGCGGAAGAAATAGGAAAACGCCAACCGGCCGCAGCCGGTTGGCGTTTATGCTATGAGAGGGAGACATAGCCGCTGGCCTCTACAAGGGCCTGTCCCTCAGGGGAGAGCATCCAGTCCAGAAAGTCGGCCAGGACGGGGTCTTTGTCCTGAGGGGCGCTCTGGCCAATGGGGGCGGCGGTAATTGCGTAGAAGGGGTCGGAGATGGGGTAGCTCCCGTCCCGGATGGTCTCCTTGGTGGGGAACACCCCGTTCAGAGCCAGCAGGCGGATGTCCCCGTTCTGGACCATCTGGGTGGAGTAGAAGCGGAAGGAAAAGCCGATGGCGTTTTGATAGTTGCGGTAGTCGGCCACCTGGCTGATAATGCCGCCCATGTCGGCCACCCGGTCCTCCTGTTCCGGCTCGATCAGGGGGAGACCCTCCATAAGCCGCAGCAGGGCGCTCTGGCTGCCGCTGTCCTCCATGCGCTGGAAGGGGCGGATGGACTGATTTTTCCCGCCCACCTGGCTCCAGCTGGTGATGGTCCCGGAGTAGATGCCCTGTACCTGTTCCACCGTGAGCCCCTCCACGGGATTTTTGCTGTTGACAAAGAAGACGAAGGCCTCCCGGCCCACCGGGGTGAGATGGAGCTCCATGCCCCGCCTTTCCGCCAGGTCCAGCTGCTTCTGGGAGGGGGCGGCGGCAAAGATGAGGTCGGTCTCCCCGGAGATGAGGCGCTCATAGGCCTCTACCGTGCCGGTACAGGCCACCTGGACGCCACTCTCCTCGCCGCTTAAAAAGGGATACTCCCCCTCCGGATAGACCGCCTCCACAAAGGCGGCGTAGACCGGGTACAGGGCGGTGGCCCCGTCCAGGCGGGGGCAGTCCTCCTGATCGAGCCGCAGGGAGGAGGGAGCGTCCAGATGTGCGGTGAGAGACCCCTCGGTAAAGGGCTGATAGCTGGACAGGAGGGTATACCGGTCGGTCTCCTTCAGGGTGGGGATGCTGTCCCGCCACAGCCCCCAGCCGCAGTAGCAGGCGCAGCCCACCGCCACCGCCAGGGCCAGGGCCAAAATGCCCTTCCGGCACCGGCGGGGAAGGAGGATGGCCAGCAGAACGGCGGCCACAGCGGTCCAGCCCAGAGTCAGCAGGGCCTGCTGGACATAGGCGGGCAGGCCGAAAGAGAGAAGCAAGAAGGCCAGGAAAAATAGGGCAGCGGGGATCAGAAACACAGCGGCCAGGGCCGCGTATGCCAGGCGATAGAGGACGGTCTTCCAGGGAAGCTTCATGACGGGGACCCCCTTTCCAGTTCTGTCTCCATCATACCAGCCGGGAGGCCGTCAGGACAAGAAAAACCTCCGCTTGCAAGCGGAGGTTTTTCCATGAATGTCAGTCCTCGGCAAAGTTGCCGGTGTACAGCCGGTAATAGGTGCCCTTCTTTTCCATGAGCTCGTCGTGGGTGCCACGCTCGATGATCCGGCCCTGGTCCATGACCATGATGCAGTTGGCGTTGCGCACCGTGGACAGGCGGTGGGCGATGACGAAGGTGGTCCGTCCGCACATAAGGGCGTCCATGCCGTCCTGTACCAATTTTTCTGTGCGGGTGTCGATGGAGGAGGTGGCCTCGTCCAGGATCAGCACCGGCGGGTCCGCCACGGCGGCCCGGGCGATGGCGATGAGCTGCCGCTGGCCCTGGGAGAGGTTGGCCCCGTCCCCGGTGAGCATGGTGTCATACCCATCGGGGAGGCGGCGGATGAAGCCGTCGGCATTGGCCAGCTTGGCCGCCGCCATACACTCCTCATCGGTGGCGGTGAGGTTGCCGTAGCGGATATTCTCCAGAACGGTGCCGGTGAAGAGGTGGGTGTCCTGAAGGACGATGCCCAGGGAACGGCGGAGATCGGGCTTTTTGATCTTGTTGATGTTGATGCCGTCGTAGCGGATCTTGCCGTCGGCGATGTCATAGAAGCGGTTGATGAGGTTGGTGATGGTGGTCTTGCCGGCGCCGGTGGCCCCCACGAAGGCGATCTTCTGTCCGGGCTTGGCCCAGAGGGAGATGTCGTGGAGGACCATCTTGTCCGGGGTGTAGCCGAAGTCCACCCCGTCAAAGACCACGCCGCCCTCCAGCCGGGCGTAGGTGATGGTGCCATCGGCCTTGTGGGGGTGCTTCCAGGCCCACACATTGGTGCGCTCAGGGGTCTCGGAGAGCTGGCCCTGGGCGTCCTCTTTGGCGTTGACCAGTTCCACATAGCCGTGATCCTCCTCGGGCCGCTGGTCCATGAGGTCAAAGACCCGCTGGGCGCCGGCGGCGGCGGTGACCACGAAGTTTACCTGCATACTCACCTGGGTGATAGGCTGGGTGAAGCTCTTGTTGAGTCCCACAAAGGTGATGACGGTGCCCAGGGTGACCCCGGCCAGGCCGTTGATGCCCAGCACGGCTCCCACAATGGCCACCAGCACATAGCTGATCCAGCCAATGTTGGCATTGATGGGCATGAGGAGGTTGGCATACCGGTTGGCCAGCTCGGCGCTTTGGCGCAGGTCCTCGTTGACCTTGTCAAAGTCAGCCTTGGCGGCCTGCTCATGGCAGAAGACCTTGACCACCTTCTGCCCGTCCAGCATCTCCTCAATGAAGCCGTCCACAATGCCCAGATTCTTCTGCTGCTGGACATAGTACTTGCCCGACAGGGCGGAGAAGTTCTTGGTCACCAGGAGCATGACCAGGGCGGTGAGAATGGAGATGACGGTGAGCAAGGGGTTGAGAATGAGCATGGTGATGAGAGTGGCCGCCATGGTGATGCCGGAGTTGATGATCTGGGGGATGCTCTGACTCAGCAGCTGGCGGAGGGTGTCCACATCGTTGGTATAGACCGACATGATGTCCCCGTGGGCGTGGGTGTCAAAGTACTGGATGGGCAGGGACTCCATCTTGTGGAAGAGGTCGTCCCTCAGCCGGCGCATGGTCCCCTGGCTGATGGTGACCATGATGCGGTTATAGGAGAAGGCGGCCACCACGCCCAGGGCCATGAGCAGGGCCAGGCGGACCATGGCGGCGGCCAGGCCGGAGTAGTCGGCAGAGCCGCTGTTCATCATGGGGACGATATAGTCGTCCACCAGGGTCTGGGGGAAGGTGGCCGACACCACGGTGGCGGCGGCGGAGACGATGATGCACAGGATGACCAGCACAAAGGGCAGGGCATAGCCCCTGAGCATATAGCGCAGCACCCGGTTCAAAACAGAGAGGGAGGCGGCGCGGGGTTTGGAATGATTCATACTTGTCTGCCTCCTTTTTACGCGCTCTGATCGAAGTCGCCCCCGCCCTTTACCTGGGAGTCATAGATCTCACGGTAGATGGCGTTGGTCTTCAGCAGATTTTCGTGGGTATCAAAGCCGTCCACCCGGCCGTTGTCCAGCACCAGGATCCGGTCGGCGCTCTCCACGCTGGAAATGCGCTGGGCAATGATGAGCTTGGTGGTGCCGGGGAGATATTGGGCCAGGGCGGCGCGGATTTTGGCGTCGGTGGCGGTGTCCACAGCGGAGGTGGAGTCGTCCAGAATGAGGACCTTGGGCTTTTTCAGCAGGGCCCGGGCGATGCACAGCCGCTGCTTCTGGCCGCCGGACACATTGGCGCCTCCCCGCTCGATGCGGGTGTGGTAACCGTCGGGGAAGCGGTCGATGAACTCGTCGGCGCAGGCGGCCCGGCAGGCGGCGATACACTCCTCCTCGGTGGCGTTGGGGTCGCCCCACCGCAGGTTATCCAGAATGGTGCCGGAGAAGAGGGTGTTTTTCTGGAGGACCACCGACACCTGGTCCCGGAGGGCCTCCATGTCGTACCGGCGCACATCCAGTCCGCCCACCTTTACCGTCCCCTGGGTCACATCGTAGAGCCGGCAGATGAGGTTCACCAGGCTGCTCTTGCCCGCGCCGGTGCCGCCGATGACGCCGATGGTCTCCCCGGAGCGGATGTGAAGGTCGATATCGGTGAGGGCGTCTTTGCCGCTGCCGTGCTTGTAGGAGAAGCTCACATGGTCAAAGTCGATGGCCCCGTCGGCCACCTCCCGAACGGGCTGGGCTGGGTCGCGGAGATCGGGGGTCTCCTCCAGTACCTGGCTGATACGGCGGATGCTGGCCATGGACATGGAGATCATGACCACCACCATGGACAGCATCATCAGGCTCATGAGCAGGCTCATCACATAGCTGAAGAGGCTGGTGAGGTTGCCCGAGGTCATCTCTCCGGCCACGATGAAGTGGGAGCCCATCCAGGAGACCATGATGATGCAGAAGTACACCGCCGTCATCATGGCGGGGTTGTTGAAGGCCAGCAGGCCCTCGGCCTTTACGAACAGGCGGTAGAGATTGGAGGAGGCCTTGGAGAACTTCTGGTTCTCGTAGTCCTCCCGGACAAAGGCCTTTACCACCCGGATGGCGGAGATGTTCTCCTGGACGCTGGCGTTCAGGTCGTCATACTTGCGAAAGACCTGGTTGAAGATCTTCATGGTGACCACCATGATGCCCCCCAGCACCGCCACCAGAAAGACGATGGCGATGAGGAAGGTGAGACTCAGCCTGGGGCTGATCATCAGGCACATGATGTAGCTGAACACGAAGGTCAGAGGGGAGCGCACCGCTACCCGGATGACCATCATAAAGGCGTTTTGCACATTGGTGATGTCAGTGGTCATCCGGGTGACCAGGCCGGGGACGCTGAACTTGTCGATGTTGGAGAAGGAAAAGGTCTGAATGTTGCTGTAGATGGACTGCCGCAGGTTGGCGGCAAAGCCCGCGGAGGCGGCGGCGGCGTATTTGCCCGCCAGAGCTCCGAAGAAAAGGCCGAAAAAGGCCATGACCACCATCAGGGCCCCGTAGCGGTAGACCACGGACAGGTTGCCCGCCTCCAACCCCCGGTCGATGATGATGGCGGTGATGAAGGGCAGCAGGATGTCCATGACCACCTCCAGTGTGGTCAGGCCGATACAGGCCAGGGCGTCCCGCCGGTAGCGCCCCAGCTGGCGCAGTACGGTTTTCACAGTGTTGGTTCCTCCTTTGCTTGATGGGAAAGTGCAGACAGGCTGGAGAGCAGCTTGCGCTGCAGCCTGTCCAGGTCATAGAGCTCCTGGGGGGTAAAGCAGCGGCACAGCTGCTGCCGCACCTGATCCGACGAGCGGTCCAGACGCTGCTGAAGCGCCAGGGCCGACGGGGTGGCGAAGAGAAGCTTGCGCCGGTCATCTCCTTCCCAGTGCTCCGAGCGGATAAAGCCCTTGTCCTTCAGACGCTTGATGATGGCCGAGAGGGCGGGCATGGAATAGCCGAACTCCCGGTGGATCTGGGTGAGGGTGGTGCCCCGGTCGCTGTGGCGCAGCACATGGAGCAGTACCTGAGTCTGGGCGGCTGTGAGCCCCCAGGGGGCCACAGCGTTGTTCACGATCTGCTCCAGCTGAATGGAAATGCGCCGGTTGTCCCTTAAAATCCGCTCCTGATCAAATGATGCCATAAGCTCCCTTCCTTGTCTTTGTTAGGAACGAAATCATTTCGGTCCTTACTTTTTATAGCACGGTTTTGCTTGTATGTGAAATTCAAATGTGCTATATTCTATAAAAGATGTTTATTGCTTTCCCTTGTTATACAAGGGGCGGACGGCGGAAGGAGGATATTTTTGTGAATACCACACAGCTGGAGTGCTTTATGGCGGTGGCCAATTTTCTCAACTTTTCCCGGGCGGCGGAGCACCTGCGCATCACCCAGCCGGCGGTGAGCCACCAGATCAACACCCTGGAGGACGAGCTGGGGGTGAAGCTTTTCCACCGCACCAGCAAGAGCGTGCGCCTGACCCAGGAGGGGTTTCAGTTCACCCACTACGCCGGGGAGATTTTAAAGCTCACCGACCTGTCCCGGGCCCGGATGAAGGAGGCACAAAAAGAGGCCCCCCAGCGCCTGGTGGTGGGCTGCCGGAACACCGGGGAGCTGCGGCTGCTCGTCCCCGCTTTGGACCGGCTGCGCCGGGAGGATCCGGGGGTGCTGCCGCTGCTGCGGCTCATCCCCTTTGACGCCCTGGAGAATCTGCTGGCCGAGGGGGATATCCAGCTGATGTTCTCCTTCAGCGGCTCCGCCCCCAAAAAAGGGCGGTATCGGGAGCTGTGCCGGTGCCCGGTGTGCTGTGTCTGCGCCCCGGGGCACCCCCTGGCGGGGGAGGGGCCGGTGAAGCTGGAGGAGCTGCGCCGGGGAGGACGGATGGCAGTGTGCCGTCCGCCCACCTGCCCCCAGGATCTGTTTGCCGCTCAAAACCGGGCGGCGGGGGACCGGGGGACCGGGGAGATGCTCTTCTGTGACAACCAGGAGGTGATGTTTACCCTGGTGGAGGCGGGATATGCCTTTGCGGTGACTGCCGACATTCCCGGCGCTGGAGCCCCGGGGCTGTGCCGGCGGATAGTGGAGGAGATCCCGGAGCTGTCCTTTGGGGCGGTGAGTCTGCCGGGGCAGCGGGACCCGGGGGTAAAAAAGCTGCTGGCACTGCTGAAGGAGACTATGGGGGAGCAGAGAGACTGAAAAAACGAGCCTGGCCGGAAACCGGTCAGGCTCGTGTCTTTGGTGTTACAGAAGATCCAGATAGCTCTCCACATCAAACTCCTCCAGGGGGCTGTCCTTGCGCAGGTACAGGGGGTGGTGGGGATGGCCCTTTTTGGAGCGCTTTCCGGCGGAGAACCACCGGGCCCCCCGGCGTCTGCCGATCTGGATCATGTCCCGGACGCAGCCGGGGAGGTAGGGCCGCTTTTCGATGATGGTCCCCCAGGCGGCCCACACAGCAGGAGAGCCGGCCTGGTCCAGGGACAGGGCGTAGTCAAAGGCCAGCATATTTTCCCGGTGGAGCTCCCGGTTGTAGGTCTGCTCCATGTCGTCGGGGTCGGTGGCCCGCTGGGCATAGACATTGAACATGATGAAGCTGTCGTAGCCGTTATGGTGGGCCACACGCTCCACCGACTTCAGGGTGTTGTCCAGGTCGTCAGGGGCGGCGGTGGAGGGGTTGATGCCCACGCAGATCAGGGGCTTCTGTCCCCGGGTGCCCAGGATATAACGATACTCTGAGTAGAAATTCGGGACATAAAGCCACTTTGTAATGTCATAGTGGGGGTTGGGGCGGTCAGCCTCCTTCAGAGCGGCGTCAAATTTTACCAGCTCCAGCTGGGTCGTCTCACAGGCAGGGATGTGCATAAACGGGCCTCCTTGTGGTTTCTGTGTCCATCATACCAGCTTCCGGGGGACAGGGCAAGAAAAAACCTCCGCCGCGGCAGGCGGCGGAGGCGGAAGCTGAAACATTACACATTGGCGTGGGCCAGCTTGGGCTCCCGCTGGGGCTGGGGGGAGCGCTGGGGGGCGGCCTCCTGGCTGGTGAGGCCCTTGGCGTTGGCCAGCATGAGCTTGATGCGGTTCTCCTGGTTGATCTTGGTGGCGCCGGGGTCATAGTCGATGGCCACGATGTTGCTGTAGGGGTAGTCGTCCTTCAGCTTGCGGATCATACCCTTGCCCACGATGTGGTTGGGCAGGCAGCCGAAGGGCTGGGTGCACACGATGTTGTTGGTGCCGGAGTGGATGAGCTCCAGCATCTCGGCGGTGAGCAGCCACCCCTCGCCCATCTTGTTGCCGTCGCCCAGATAGCCCTTCACCAGGCTGTGCAGCTCCCGGAAGGTGCCGGGGGCGCGGAAGCGGCCGGAGCGCTCCAGGGCCTCGATCATGTCCTTCTGGCAGCCCTCGATATAGGCCATGAAGGCCCTGCAGGCGGCCTTCTTAATCCACTTGCCCCCGTATAGGTCCACATCGGACACCCGGTTGAAGATTTTGAAGATAATGAAGTCGGTCAGGCCGGGGACCACCGGTTCCACCCCCTCGGAGAGGAGGAATTTTTCCAGGTTGTTGTTGCCCAGGGGGGCGAACTTCACATAGATCTCGCCCACCACGCCCACGCGGATCTTGGGCTCGCCCTGGACGGGGATGGCGGCGAAGTCGGCGCAGATCTGGTCGAAGATGGCCCGCATCTGCCTCCGGCTCATCCCTTTGCCCGCCTGGAAGCCGTCCACCAGCTTCTGGGACCAGTGCTCGATCAT
>CALWOR010000068.1 GCA_944383205.1 uncultured Oscillospiraceae bacterium
TGTGCCGGTGTCTGCTGGTCAAGAGCGAGGCGGACTTTGATGCGTTTGACCGCTCTTTCCTGGAATATTTTAAAGATATTCCTTTTCAGCAGGAGGTCTCCCAGGAGCTGCTGGACTGGCTGGACAAGCCTAACGCCCCTCTGGGGGAGTATGACGAACAGCAGGCGGAGCTGAACGAAAGCCTGTCCGCTCTGGAGATCGAACAGCTTTTTGAGGAGCGCAAGCACGAACAGCGGGAGCAGCACAATTGCGGCAACTACTGGGTGGGTACCCACGGCATGTCCATTTTCGGCAACATGGGTATGTCACCCGTAGGTATCCGGGCAGGCGGCGAATCCCGATACAAGCGTGCCTTCCGAGTGGCAGGCGAGCGCCGGTACCGGGACTTCCGCCAGGACAACACCCTGGACACCCGTCAGTTCCAGGTGGCGATTCGGCGGCTGCGGCAGTTCTCCGGCCTGGTAGATCTGCCCGCCACTGAGTTTGATGTGGACAACACCATCAAGGACACCGCTAACAACGCCGGCTCCCTGAAAATCCGGTACAAAAAACCCCGTCAGAACACAGCCAAGGTGCTGCTGCTCATGGATTCCGGCGGGTCCATGGAATACTATGGCACCCTGTGCTCCGCCCTGTTCCAGGCGGTGAGCAAATCACGGCACTTCAAGGACCTGAAGATCTACTATTTCCACAACTGTCCCTACACCCGGCTGTACAAGGAGCCCACTCTGGATCCAAACCGGGCCGTCCCGGTGAGCTGGGTGCTGTCCAACATCCCTTCGGAATATAAAGTAATTTTCGTAGGGGACGCCCAGATGCATCCCTACGAGCTGTTTGATCCCTTCCCGGTGGTGAAGGAAGGTGAGCCGGAGAGCGGTTTGGACTGCCTGCGCCGTCTCCACAACCGGTACCGCCACATCATCTGGCTCAACCCCGGCGACCGCCCCGACTGGGGAGAAGAATGGACCGAGACCTACGACGCCATCGATCGTCTTTTTCCCATGTTTCCGCTGACCGTGGAGGGCCTCGAAGATGGCATGAAAAAGCTGCTGTCCCGATGATACAAAAAGGCAGGAAGCTCTCATATGCTTCCTGCCTTTTGATTTCTTTTCAAGCTGCAAGGAATAATTTTTGACGGAATTTATGACCTGGACAGTTCTTCCAATTTCTTTTCGTCGGTCACTTCCACCGTCCCCCGGCTCAGTCTGACCATCCCTTCACTCTGAAAGTAGCGCAGCATCCGGGTCACCACCTCCCGGGCAGATCCCAGATGATTGCCGATCATCTCGTGGGTGATTTTCAGCTGACGGCTCCCCTCCAGTGATGTCTCCTCCACTAAAAAAGCGGCCAGCCGCTTGTCAAAGCTCTTCCACATCACCTGTTCCATCAGCCACATAACCTCGGAAAAACGGCTGGCCATAATCTCATTGGTGTAGTTGGCCAGAGGAGCGGAATGTTCCATCAACCGTTTATAGACCTCTGTTGGGATCATCCAGAACTCTGTGTCTTTCTCCGCTTCGATGGTCATCTCAAATTGGATACTGTGCATCATACAGGAGGCCGAAAACAGGCAGATGTCCATTTCAAACAGCCGGTAAAGTGTGATCTCACGCCCTTCTGAAGAAAGGCTGTACGCTCTCAGCTGGCCGGAGCAAATCAGCAAAAGGCCGGTACAGTCGGCGGAACCATTATGCAGAATCGTTCCCTTTTTCACCGCCTGCCAGCTGGCGGTTCTGGAAATCGTTTCCCGCTCTTCCTCCGTCAACTGCTCCCATATGGGAAAATATTCCGCAATGTCCATATTTCGCTCCTCCAGAGATCCCCATTCCCATCCGCTTTCCCTTTGATGGTAACACAAAACATGCGTTTGCGCAACCGTCCCCTGCTCCCGGTTTCTTGCAGGGAGAGAAAAGCTGTGATATGATGATTCTATATCGTCACTCAGGAGGCCCCCTATGTTTCAAGCTGTATGCTTTGACTTTGACTATACTCTCGGAGACTGTACCGACTCCATTGTAGCCGGCTTTCAGCACGGACTGACCGCCATGGGCTGGCCCGCCCCGGACCGGGAAGCCATCCGCGCCACCATCGGCTATCTGCTGGAGGACGCATATACCATGCTCACTGGGGATAAGAATCCGGAAAACAGGGCCAAATTTCGCCCTCTTTTTCTGGAGGTGGCCCAGGAGCTTCAGCGCAGGGAAGCTGCCCTGTTCCCCGGCGCTTCGGAGCTTCTCCGGGGTCTGAAATCCCGAGGGGTCAAAATCGCTCTTGTCAGCACCAAAAAGGGAGATACCCTTGAAATCATCATGGAGCGATTCGGACTGCTGCAGGAGCTGGAGACTGTTATCGGCAGTGCCGATGTCCGCCGCCCGAAGCCCGACCCGGAGGGTCTCCTGCTGGCCATGGAGCGTATGGGCGTAAAGCCTGAGGACACACTTTTCTGCGGAGACACCGTTCTGGACGCCGGGGCGGCGCAAAACGCCGGCTGTCACTTTGCCGCTGTTCTAAACGGCACCACCCCTGCCGAAGCCTTTGACGGTTTCTCTCCCGATTATATCGCAAAAGACCTCCCTGCTCTTCACGCCTGGCTAGGGCTTTAAAATACATTCGTAAACCCGCCGTTCTTCCATGAATCATGGAAGAACGGCGGGTTCTTTCAATGTGGCCATACAAGAGTGACAGCGCACAGAGCCAGCGAGGCGGCCAGCACAAGATCCACAACCTTCCGGTGATCGGAGAACAACTTTTGCAGCGAAGCCCCCGCAAACAGCCAGACCAGATTGGCCAGGGGACCTGTCAGCGGCAAAAACACGCCCACCCCCAGCAGATACCAAAAGGACCTGGTATAAGGCAGTACATAGGCTGACAGGGAGGTCAGGCAGTAAATAATCACCTTTACATTGGTGATCTGGACCAGCACACCATTACGAAAAGAAGGATATGCCGGATCGTCCTCTCCCAGGCTGTCTCCGGCAGAACGCATCATATGCCAGGCCAGCCACAGAAGATAGGCCGCTCCTACCCAGGACAGGTATCCCACATAGTCGTTCAAAATCGTCCCCAACAGCCAGGTGACCAGAACCGCTCCCATAGAATCCAGGAAATATCCCACAAACAGGCCCCGCCACTGCTTCAGCGCCGGCCCTTTTCCATATCTCAGGGCCGCCGACAATGAACACAGATTTGCCGGACCCGGTGTAATTGCTCCGATATAGCAATAAGCCAAAAATGATGGTACCAATGAGATCGGCATATTACATCCCGCCTACCTTTTATGCTCTCCTAATTATAGCAAAAAGGCCACAAAGAAGAAACACAATTATTTCTCCCCCAAAAAGTTGAGATTCCAGCTAAAATTATGTACATTCTTTAGATAAGTTGTTATCTTTTTGTAAACATTAGCACTCTCCTATTGCAAGCGCTAATTTATGTGCTATACTATACTCGTACCTGGAAGAAGACCAAACGGGCCTCCGCCATGGCACCAGATGAATATTTGAATGGAGGAACGACTTATGTTGCCCAGCATTTTTACTGAAAACCTGTTTGATGATTTCTTTGATAATACCTTTGAGAAGAATTTCTTTGGCGGCAGTAACCCCTTGTACGGTAAGCACGCCAAGAACCTGATGAAGACCGATGTAAAGGAAACCGAAACCAGTTATAAACTGGCCATCGATCTGCCCGGCTTCAAGAAAGACGAGGTCAGCGTGGAACTGAAGGACGGCTACCTCACCGTCAGTGCCGCCAAGGGCCTGGACAAGGACGAGGAAGACAAGGACGGCCGGTTTATCCGCCAGGAGCGCTACGCAGGCGCCTGTTCCAGAAGCTTTTATGTGGGTGATATCCGCCCTGAAGATGTACAGTGCAAATACGAATTCGGCGTTTTGAAGCTGACTCTGCCCAAGCAGGCACCCAAGGCTTTGGAAACTTCCACCCGGATTGCCATTGAATAACAAATTTCCCCCATAAAGCAGGAGGTCCATCCCACGGATGGACCTCCTCTTTTTATCATTCTGCAGAAATCATATAGTAGTATACCGGCTGACCACCCGGAAGAAGTGTCACTTCCGCATTGGGACAGGCAGCGGCAAAGATCTTCTCAGCCTCCTGGGCCTGTTCCTCAGTCACATCCTCCCCGTAGAAGATGGAGATGAACTCCGCCCCCTGATGGTTGTCCGAGTGAGCTAGGCGGTCCAGGATCGTGTTCAGATCCTGATCTGTGCCGAAGAGCTGATGCTCCTCCAGAGCCAGATAATCCCCCTGCTTGATGGCAAAGCCGTCAAAGTCGGAGTCCCGGGCGGCATAGGTGACCTCACTGGTATGCACATGGGCAAAGCCCTCCAGCATGGCCTGAGTGTTTTCCTCCTCACTGGCATCCGGATCTACTGCCAGCATGGCGGAAATGCCCTGGGGCACTGTCTTGGTGGGCAGGACCACGACTTTCTTGTCCTCGCACAGGCGGATGCACTGCTCGGCAGCCATGATAATGTTCTTGTTATTAGGCAGAACATAGACAATTTCCGCAGGAGTCCGGTCAATCTCCTTCAAAATATCCTCGGTGGAGGGATTCATGGTCTGACCGCCCCCCACCAGGCCGTCCACTCCCAGATCCCGAAATACGGCCTCCAGCCCGGCTCCGGCACACACCGCCACATAGCCGTATTTCTTCTCGGGGGCAGCCTTTTCCGGGGTGCTGTCATAGCCCGCCTCCAGCTCAGCCTCCACCGCCTCCAGATCGTCGGTGCTCTGAACATGCTTGCCCGCCGCCAGATCGTCGGCCTGGGTGCGCATATTCTCGATTTTAGCCAGTTCCAAGGTACCGTACTTTTGGGCTTCCGTAAGGGCGGCGCCGGGAATATTGGTGTGGACATGGACCTTGAACGCCTCGTCGTCCTCTCCGATGACCAGACTGTCACCAATGCTGTTCAAATATTTGCGGAAGGGGTCCAGATTGACATTTTCCTTCTGCTTGCGCACGATAAACACCGTGTCAAAGGCAAATGTAATCTCCTCGGCGGCCATGGCCACAAAGTCCGCCTTCTCAGCGGGAGCGGCATCCTCGCCGCCCTCAGGTATGGGCACCCCCCGCAGCTCGTCCAGCATCCCCTGGAGGATGACGATAAAACCCTTGCCGCCTGCATCCACTACGCCGGCCTTTTTCAGCACAGGGTTTTGATTGATGGTGTTCTCCAGCGCTTCAGTGCCCTCTTCAATGGCAGCCTCCAGCACGGCCTCCACGCTGTCTTCTTCCCGGGCACGGCCCGCAGCCCGGGCGGCGGCCAAACGGGAAACCGTGAGAATGGTGCCCTCGGCAGGCTTCATCACCGCCTTATAGGCGGCGGCCACACCGAAATCCAGGGCGATGGCCAAATCCCGGCCATCCATGGTCTCCTTCTCCTTCATCGCCTTGGCAAAGCCCCGGAACAGGAGGGAGAGTATGACGCCGGAGTTGCCCCGGGCCCCACGCAGCAGGGCGGAAGCGGTCCCCTGAGCAGCCTGCCCCACGGTCTGGTACTGATTCTTTTTCATCTCTTTGGAGGCGGCGCCAATGCTCAGCGTCATGTTGGTACCGGTATCTCCATCGGGCACAGGGAATACATTCAGGTCGTTGATCAACTGCTTCTGGGCGTTGATGGCGGCATGCGCGTGGATGACCATCCGCTGAAATGCCGCCGCGTCAATAATCTGTACCATAGTCGGCAAAATTCCTTTCTACGAATGATCAGAAGCGCATAGAGTCCACGCACACATCCACCGAAGCGACCTCCACTCCGGTGGTCTTGCTGACCACATAGCGCACCTCGCTCATGATGGAACGGCATACGGCCATCAGATTTACTCCGTTCTCCACGATAATATGCAGTTCAATGGAGACAGTGCCATCCTCGTTATAGTATACCTTGACACCCTTGGCCATGGATTCCCGCTTCAGCAGATGGACCAGACCGTCCGTGGTGGAGCGCACCGCCATACCCTTGACGCCGTAGCAGTTGGTAGCTGCGCTGCCGGTGACAGTGGTGAAGACCTCGCTGCTGATGCGGATCTCACCCAGTTCTGTTTGCAGTTTCATGGGATTACCTTCCTTTCACTGAGGATAGGGAGTTTCGTACTCATACTCTTATTTATTGTATTCGATTTTGCCTGAAAATACAAGACCTAACTTTATTCTCCCCCACCATTAAGGGCCATTTTCACCCTCCTTGCTTCGACAGTTATTTTCCAGATATTGGAATATAATGAGAAGCATAAAGCCAGCCCGGCCCCCTGCCGGGTTCTACTTAGGAGGAGTCGGGCATGACAGCCAGGAAGATCATCCGCGCCAAACTCAACCAGCTTCGCCAGCAGTCGCAGCGTACCGGACAGGTAAAGATTTCCGCCACAGCTTTGGCCTTTGGAACACAAGCCGGAATCTGCCTGCTGCTGGCGGCCGTCCTGTCAGGCGCATGTATTTTTCAAGACCGAGCCCCCTTCGGTGTGGCCATGGTGGGTGCGGCCGGCTCCGGCCTATGCGGCGGTGCGGCCCTGATCGGCGCTTGTTTTGGCTATCTCACCAACCTGAATTTTTCCAGTGCACTTCGCTATATTTCCGCCTCCATCCTCACTTTTGCAGTGTGCTTTGCCTTTTATGACTGGAAGTCTCTGCGCCGCCCCTGGACAATCCCCTTTCTCGCCGCAGCACTCAACGCCTTTACCGGCTTTATTACCCAATCTCAGACGGGTTGGAAATCTGCGGATGTCATCTGGTTCGTTTTAGAGACCGCCCTGACAGCCGCCGCAGTCTGGGCCTTTCACCAGGCTTTGACACCCATGGGCCGCCGTACGGAGGACAGGCTCGCCTCCCCCGCAGGCAGAGCAGGTCTTCTGGCCCTGCTCTGCGCCTGTCTTGTGGCTCTGGCCCCTCTTTATCTGTACAAGGGAATTTCCCTGGGAAGAATTCTGGCTGTCACAGCGGTACTGGCCGCCTCCTGGCAGGGGGGAATGGCCACCGGCGCCGTGGCCGGGGTCTCTCTGGGCATTTCCATGGATCTGTCCGCCCAGGGTATGCCCATGTACACCATGGCCTATGGTCTGTCCGGTCTGATGGCAGGACTGCGGCGGGGAAAGGGAAGGGCCGGCACCGCTCTGGTCTATGCCGCCGCAAATGCCGGAGCGGTCCTTTGGATCTGGGACCGCGGGCTTGATCTGTCCATTCTTTACGAAGTACTCTTTGCCTGTCTCTGTTTTCTCCTGATCCCGGACAAACCTATGCGGCAGCTGGGAGTCTGGCTGTCTCCCCCGCTGGCGGGGCCAGTGGACCTGAGGGCCCAGCGAATGGTCCAGCAAAAGCTGGAACAGACCTCCAAGGCATTCCGCTCCCTGTGTGATTGTCTTCGTACCGCCTTCCGGCCCCCGGAAAATGACAACGACATCGCCACCGTTTTTGACCGCACAGCCAGCCGTCTGTGCCGGAGCTGTGCCCTGCGCAGCCGCTGCTGGCAGCAGGAGTACAACACCACCTTCAACGCCCTGAACGACGCCACCTCCGCCATGGTGGAACGGGGCAAGGCAGCGAGCGGGGATTTTCCCCGGCACTTTGCCGACCGCTGCATCCATTTTTCCGACTTTGTGTCCACAGTGAACGAGGAACTCACCGCCCTTTTTTACCGCCGACAGTATAACGCCCGCATCCGTGAAAGCCGGGCAGCAGTCTGCCGTCAATATGCTCAGCTCTCCGATCTCCTGGGAGAAGCTGCGTCCGAAATGAGCCGTGAACTGGCCCCCGACACCATCGGCGACAGGCGGGTCCGACAATATCTGGCCCAGTTGGGTATCGATGCCCGCACGGCAGTCTATCGGGATGGCCGGGGGCTTCTTCGGGTAGAGGCGGAGGGCCCCGACTGCCGGGAGCTGGCCCGCCCCAGCCGGTTGTCCGAGCTGTCTCTCTCCCTTGGGGTCCCCCTTCGTGTAGAGGAGGAGGGCGAGGCCACCCTCTCCCTGCTGCAGCAGGAACCACTCATGGCCCTGGCCGGAGTGGCTGCCCAAAAGAAAAGCGGCGAAACAGTCAGCGGTGATGCAGGCACTTACTTCAAGCGCCCGGATGGAAAACTCTACCTGCTGCTGTGCGACGGGATGGGCAGCGGCCCGGAGGCCAACCGAGAGAGCTCTCTGGCGGTGCGTCTGCTGGAACAGCTGCTCCAGGCAGGCGTGAGCACTCGTCACGCCCTGTCCACCCTGGCCTCTGCTTTGGCCCTCCGCGGGGAGGACACTGGAGGCTTTACCACTGTGGACCTGCTGCAAATCGATTTATTTACCGGTGAAGGAGAACTTTTTAAGCTGGGAGCCGCCCCGACCTATGTTAAAAAGGGCTCCTCTGTCCAACGGCTGTCCGGCTCCTCCCTCCCTGCCGGCCTTGCGGAGGGAGACCCCTCCGCTCTGGATCATTTCACCCTCCGTCTCTCCCCGGGCGACTGTGTGCTCATGATCAGTGACGGGATCTGTGCTTCAGGTGATGACCAATGGCTGAAAGAGCGTCTGAAGCAATTTGACGGGCTCAGTCCCAGGGATCTGGCCCGTGAGCTTATTACCCACAGCCCTCAGGAAGCCACCGATGACCGCACCGCCCTCGTGGTGCGTATCGACAAGCGCACATAGAAAAGCAGCCCTGCCGCATGGCAGGGCTGCTCATTTGATCTTTTAATAGGCTACGCCCCAGTAGATCATGTGCTTGGCGGGCTTGCCGCAGCACACACAGGTGTCGGACACCTTTTCCTGGGCAAAAGGCATGCACCGGGAGGACACGCCGGCCTGCTCCTTCATCTTCAGCTCACACTCCAGATCGCCGCACCACATGGTCTTGGCGAAGCCCCCCTCGGTCTCCATAAACTCCTTGACCTCGTCCAGAGTCATGCACACCTTGGTGTGGTCCTCCAGGTTCTTCTTGGCCCGATCATAGAGACCCTGGTGGACAGCGTCCAGCAGCTCCCGGACGGTGTCCTCCAGCTTCTCCAGGGGAACAAAGACCTTCTCGCCGCTGTCCCGGCGGCAGATACAGCACTGACCCTTCTCCATGTCCTTGGGGCCGATCTCCACACGCAGGGGAACACCCTTCATCTCATACTCAGCGGCCTTCCAGCCCATAGACTGGTCGGAATCGTCCATCTCGGCGCGGATGCCGGCGGCCTTCAGGCGCTCCA
>CALWOR010000069.1 GCA_944383205.1 uncultured Oscillospiraceae bacterium
GGCCAACCTGGCCCTCTCCATCATCACCGGGGACGAGAAGGCCCTCACCTGCGCCCAGGGCATCGGCAAGAAAATCGCCCAGCGGGTGATCCTGGAGCTCAAGGACAAGCTGGCCAAGGGCCAGACCATCAACGGGGCGGGGGAGACCTACGGGGGCACCGGGGTCACCGTCATCCCGGAAAACAAGCTCTCCGAGGCCGGGGCCGCCCTGGCGGTGCTGGGCTACACCCAGGGGGAGATCAACCTGGCCCTGAAGGGCATCGACCTGGACAGCCTGACCCTGGAGGAGATCATCAAGCAGGCTTTGAAAAGGATGATGAAGGGGTAAACGGGAGAGACATATAAGTTTCGTGCTGATACAAAGGAGAATTGGAATGCTGTTGGCCGTCCACTCCGGCATGATTTTGGTGTTTCTGCTCCTGGGGCTGGTCTTTTCCCGGGGGAAGGGTGCCTTCCTCATTGCCGGGTACAACACCGCCCCCAAGCGGGAGAAAGAGAAGTACGATGAGCAGGCCCTGTGCCGCTTTATGGGCAAGATGATGTTCGCTCTGGCGGCGACCTGGGTTCCCATGACCCTGAGTGCCCTGCTGGACCGGATGTGGCTGCTTTGGCTGGGCCTGGGGCTGTTTTTTGCGGTGTGTATCGGCGGGGGGGTGTATATGAACACCGGCCATCGCTTTGAGAAAAAGAAGACATAGAGGAGGCGGTCTTGTGGCCAAGTATGAGCGTGAGCTCCGTGGCAGCTTTGATCAGGCCCTGGAGTATTTTCACAACGGCATCCTGGAGGGCAGCATGTCCGCCAGCTTTGAGGAGGAGAGCTATGTCCAGTATGCCGGGGTGCGCTGCTGCGTCCGGGTGTATGAGCGCTACAGCTGGAGCGGCGGCAACCGCCTGTCCATGACTTTTACCCTGGTGGGGGATGGAGATAACCTGTTCCTCTCCGCCATCACCGCCGGGGGCAGCCAGGGGCTGCTGTTCAAGATCAACACCTGGGGGGAGGAGGCCTTTCTGGACACCCTTCGGAAGCTGGCGGAGCGCTACCCCGGCTGAGCCGCTGGGAAATCAGGGGCTTCATGGTGGGGAACAGAACCACATCTTAAATGGATGTGAGACTATAAAACACGGGGAAGTGAACCTATGGCAATCGACTTTTCTGCCGGGATCCCTTCGGTTCAGCTGACCAACAGCCAGCGCTCTGCCATGGGACTTCTGCCGGTGGGGGAGGACTGGGAGTGGGGACGGCTCTCCGGCGTGGACAGCGCCCCGGAAACAGAGTACTGGGCCGCCTTTCAGGGGGATATCCTGCGCAAGGTTCTGGTATATTCGCCCACGATCTATGAGGAACGGGAGATGGAGGAGCAGACCCTGGAGGGACGCAGCAAGATCTTGCCCCGCAGCGGAAAAGGCAAGCCACGGCCCATCGCCCTCTATGATCTGGAGCGCAAGCCCCTTGGAATGTACCTGCGCTTCTGGGATGGGCAGCACCAGCTGTTTCTGGAGCACATCCCCACCAAGCGGACCTACTACGACGCCGCTCTGGACCGCAATGGGATCCCTAGAGATCTGCCTGATTTCCTGGCATGGGCCGCCCGCTGGGAGGCGGAGACCACCTCGACTGACCGGGCGGAGCTGGCCGCGCTGCTCCGGAGCGGGGCTCAAAAGCAGTCCTGCCGGGAGGGGGATTTCTTTCGCTTCCCGCTGGGGCGGCGGGAGTTTGGCTATGGCCGCATCTTACAGGATGTGCGGGCCTGGATTAAGGCCAAAAAACCGTTTTGGGATGTGCTCCAGGGGACACGGCCTTTGCTTGTGGCGCCATGCCGCGTCCTCACCCAGGACCCGGATCTGACTCCGGAAGAACTGCGGAAGCTGCCTCTCATGCCCTCTTTCTATATGGAGGATTTCCATTTGGCGGTGGGGGACTATCCCATTGTGGGCAGTCTGCCTCTGGAGGCGGGGGAGGCGGACCATCCCATCCGATATGGCAAGGCTGTCCCATGGCGGAAGACGCCCACCGTGATATTCCAGTGCGGCCCCGTCTACCGGGAGCTGGAGGGGGCTGAGCCGCCTCCATACTGTGATAAATTCCAAAACTGGGGCGTAAAGGGAAGTATCTTTACAGAACGGGATCAAATAGAAAAAAGTGTATCCCAAGACAGTAATGAGCCCTACTGTAACGAACATCTGACAGATCTGCGCAGCCGGGCATTTCGTCCGGAGTTGAAGGTGATCTGCCAGCAGATGGGCCTGATGATCGAGGAATTACCTGCCAAACTTTGGTAGGTGCAAAGGAGTAAACCCCATGGCAATCGACTTTTCCAATTCGGATTTTGACAGCGAGGAGCTGGAGCCCCTGGTGACCACCTCCCTCACCCGGGAGGACGAGGGGGAGTACTCCCTGCGGCCCAAGACCCTGCGGGAGTACATCGGCCAGGAGAAGGCCAAGGGCAACCTGGAGGTCTTTATCCAGGCGGCCAAAATGCGCCATGAGCCCCTGGACCATGTGCTCCTCCACGGCCCGCCCGGCCTGGGCAAGACCACCCTCAGTGGCATCATCGCCAACGAGATGGGAGTGAATGTGCGCATCACCTCCGGCCCCGCCATTGAGAAGGCGGGGGACTTGGCGGCCCTGCTTACCAACCTCAACGAAAATGATATTCTCTTCGTGGACGAGATCCACCGCCTCAACCGCTCGGTGGAGGAAGTTCTGTATCCAGCCATGGAGGACTATGCCATTGACATCATCATCGGCAAGGGTCCTTCGGCCAACTCTATCCGTCTGGACCTGCCCAAATTCACTTTGATTGGGGCTACGACCCGGGCCGGGCAGCTGTCCGCCCCTCTCCGGGACCGGTTTGGCGTGACTTTAAGGCTGGAGCTCTACACCCCGGAGGAGCTGGCTATGATCGTCAAGCGGTCGGCGGGAATTCTGGAGGTGCCCATTGAGGACGACGGGGCCATGGAAATTGCCCGCCGCAGCCGGGGCACGCCCCGAATCGCCAACCGTATGCTCCGACGGGTGAGGGATTTTGCCCAGGTGAAAGCCGGGGGCGTCATTACCAAAAAGGTGGCCGATGAGGCTCTCACCGCCTTAGAAATCGACCATCTGGGACTGGACTCTATTGACCACCGGATGCTTCGCTCCATCATCGAGAATTACCGGGGAGGCCCTGTGGGCCTGGAGACCCTGGCCGCCACCATCAACGAGGAGGCGGTGACCCTGGAGGATGTGTATGAGCCCTACCTCATGCAGCTGGGCTTTCTCACCCGCACCCCCAGAGGCCGCTGCGTCACCCCCAAGGCTTATCAGCACCTGGGACTGCCTGTCCCCGGTGGGGAAAGTGGAGGGCTGGACCAGCTGAGCTTCTGACCCCGGAGGCGTCCATTCATGAAGGAAAAACTGAAAGAATGGCTGACAGGTCTGTTGGGCAGCAGCATCATGGTTTTGATCGTGTTTGGGGTAGTTACAGTGGTGGCTCTGGTCAGCGGTAATGTGATGCGTCTGTTCGGATTTCACTATGACAGCGTGGGGCAGTTGCTGCTCTACTTTTTGCTTGGGGAAGTGATCGGTCTGCCTCTGGACCTGATCAGTACGGCTTTGTCTCGGGCATTGTACCGAATGGAAAAAGTAGACCGTCGACAAGGAAACTTACTTTATATTCCAATGGACAGTTTATTTACCATAGCCGCATTCTGGCTTGCGGATCGGTTAATGGCTGGTGTATCCACCACCGGGCTTTCTCTGTGTGTCCTGGGGATTGGAATGGCATTTTTAACCCTACCCATTCCAAAGAAAGAAGACAGGGATAGGAGGGGCTGATATGAAGATATTCTTTTGGATTTTTACATTGGTCATGGTGTTGCTGATCCCTGGGACCATGATGTTTTTCGGAAACGACTTTCTTCGCTGCCCCGGAACAATCAACAGGGTGCACGGCTACCGCACCAGACGCTCCATGGCCAGTCAGGAGGCCTGGAACTACGCCCACAATATCTGCGGTCGGCTATGGAAAAAGACTGGCGTTAGGATGCTGGCACCCAGCCTTTTAGCAGAACTGCTCTTACTTGGTTCTTCAGTGGAGACAATGGGTATGTGGAGCTTGGGGATTGTTACGATCCAGGTGACTGTGATATTTTTCACGATTATCCCTGTGGAACGGGCTTTGAAACAAAATTTTGACCAATTTGGAAGAAAGAGGTAATTGAAATATGGGTAAACTCTTTGGAACGGACGGAATTCGCGGCGTAGTAAACGCCGGGCTGGACGCAGACCTGGCCTATAAGGTGGGCCTGGCCGCCGCCACGGTGCTCTCCAAGGGCAAAAAGCCGGGGGAGAAGCCCCTGGTCACCATCGGCAAGGACACCCGCATCTCCGGAGACCTGCTGAAGGGCTCTCTCATCGCCGGGCTGTGCACCGCCGGGGCCGATGTGCTGGATCTGGGCACCCTGCCTACTCCCGGTGTGGCCTGGGTCACTGTGGACGAGGGGGCGGACGCCGGTATCGTCATCTCCGCCAGCCATAACCCCTTTGAGCACAACGGCATCAAAATCTTCAACGGCCAGGGCTTCAAGCTTTCCGATGAGCTGGAAGAGAAGATCGAGGACATTGTCCTCTTCGGCCACAACGATGTTCACCGGAAGACCGGCGGGGACATCGGCAAAGTGAGCTATGTGGCCCCCAAGGCCTCTGAGGACTACATCGACCACCTGGAGGGGACCATCGACTCCACACTGGGCGGCCTGCGCATTCTGGTGGACTGTGCCAACGGCGCCGCTTCCGCCACCGCCGCCCGGCTTTTCGACCGATTCTCCAAGCTGCGCACTGATGTGATCAATGCCGACCCAGACGGGGTGAACATCAATGAAAAGTGCGGCTCCACCCACATTGACGGCCTGGCCGCCATGGTAAAGGCCGGTGGATATGATATCGGCATCGCCTTTGACGGGGACGCGGACCGATGCCTGGCAGTGGATGAGCTGGGAAACCTCATTGACGGGGACCAGATCATGGCCGCCTGCGGCCTGGACCTGAAGGCCAAGGGGAGACTGCCCGGCAGCACGATTGTAGCCACCGTCATGTCCAATCTGGGCCTGCATCTCTACGCCAAAGAGCAGGGCATGAAGCTGGAGTGCACCGATGTGGGCGACCGGAATGTGCTGGAGCGCATGCTGGAGAAGGGCTACGCCATCGGCGGGGAGCAGTCCGGCCATATGATCTTCCTGGAGCACGCCACCACCGGCGACGGACAGCTTACCGCCCTGCAGATGCTGGCTCTGCTGAAGGAGAGCGGCAAGAAGGCCTCTGAGCTCTTCGGTACCTGCCCCCGGTATCCCCAGGTGCTCATCAACATCCCGGTGGCGGACAACGATGTGAAAAAGGCTGTCATGGCAAATCCCTTGCTGGCCCAGGCCATCCAGCGGGAGGAGGCCGCCCTTAACGGGGAAGGGCGGATCTTGGTGCGTCCCTCGGGTACTGAGGCCCTCATGCGGGTGATGGTGGAAGCCAAGACGGAGGACCTGGCACAGGAGACGGCACGCCGTCTGGCTGATTTGATCGAAAAATTATAAGGGGAAAATTGGAAGTCTGGAGTTTTTCACAGAATATTTCCTGAAAACCCTTGACAAAACTGAACAATTTGTTTATTATGAATAACAATCAATGTGTCAATTTGGAGCATTGGCCGGGTGATGACCTGACTGATGAAGAGCTGTGCCGAAGGGCAGCCCAGGGCGACCCCGCTTCTGAGACTGAACTTGTCCGGCGGTATGGCCGCATGGTCCGGGCCTGTGCCCGTCCCCTGTTTCTGGCGGGGGGCGACAGTGAGGATCTGATTCAGGAAGGAATGCTCGGTCTGCTTACCGCCATTCGAAGCTATGACCCGGAACGGGATGCCAGCTTCCGCACCTATGCGGAGATCTGCATCAAAAGCCGTCTGCTCACCGCCGTGCGGGCGGCCCAGGGCGGCAAGCACGCCCCTTTGAATCACAGTATTTCATATGAGCCACCTCTTTTTGACGGAACCAGTGCGCACCTGTTTTCCAGCGCCGAAAGCCCAGAGGATGTGGTGATCGGCAGAGAGGAATTGAAGGAGCGTCTGGACGCTCTGAAAGGCCAACTGTCAGAGCTTGAAGCACAAATTTTGACCCCCTATCTCAGCGGCCTCTCCTGTGGAGAGATCGCCCGGCGGGTGGGCCGCTCCCGAAAGTCGGTGGACAACGCCATTCAGCGCATCCGCCGCAAAATGGCCCGCAGCTTTTCTTCCGGCGTATCCAGCGAGAGCTGATCGCAATATTACAACCGCCCGGCGTGGAAATGACCGGGCAAAGAGTCAAAGAGAGGGAATTCCAATGTACGAAGACAAGATCCTGGTATGCAAAGAGTGCGGCAACGAGTTCGTCTTTACCGCCGGTGAGCAGGAGTTTTACGCTGAGCGCGGCTTCCAGAACGAGCCCCAGCGCTGCAAGCCCTGCCGTGATGCCCGCAAGAACGCCGCCCGCGGCCCCCGTGAGTATTTCACCGCCGTGTGCGCCGCCTGTGGCGGTGAGGCCAAGGTTCCTTTCGAGCCCAAGTCTGACCGTCCCGTCTACTGCAGCGACTGCTTCGCCAAGATGCGTGAGCAGCAGGGCTAATAAAATAGCCGAACCAAAAGGGCGCCCAGATGGGCGCCCTTTATTCGCTCTTTAAGAAAAATCCGTTGCAAAATGGCGCAAACTGGGATATACTATCATCATCCTAAGAGTAACTGGAGGAATCCTGCTATGACCATCACCAAAGATACCATTATCGGCGATATTCTGACCATCGCGCCTCAGACTGCCCCTCTGTTCATGGACATCGGGATGCACTGTCTGGGCTGTCCCGCCTCCCGTGGGGAGACGGTGGAGCAGGCCTGCATGGTCCACGGGGTGGACCCTGACGAGCTGCTGGCCAAGGTCAACGCCATGATCGCCGCCCAGTAACGGCAAATTGAACAGGAGAGAGGGGAGCGGACGGTCCGTTCCCCTTTTTCTGTTTACACAGGCCGGGTGTTGTGGTAAAATAGATACAAATGTTCGAAAAGTGGAGGGACTTGTGATGAAGCTCTGTGTGCTCATGGGAAGCCCCCGGAGAGAGGGAAACACCGCCTCTCTGGTAGGAGAGTTTCTGAGTCAGTGGGAGGAACTGGGCCAGGAGGGGGAGATCCTCTGGCTCTATGACCACCCCATCAATCCCTGCCTGGGATGCATGGCTTGTCAAGAGCGGTTTGACAGTCTTGGCTGTGTCCAGCAGGATGGATTGGAGCCTGTGTTTTCCGCCATGTCCGGGGCGGATGTGATTCTCTTTGCCACACCCATCTACGCCTGGTACTGCACCGCACCCATGAAGGCTCTGCTGGACCGGGTGGTGTACGCCGGGAATAAAAATTACGGCGTCCGAAAGGGTCCCGCTCTGCTGGAGGGGAAGAGGGCGGCGTCCATCGTCACCTGCGGCTACCCGGCGGAGAAGGGGGCGGACCTGTGGGAGGCGGGGCTGAAGCGGGTGTGCCGCCACAGCAAAATGGAGTACATGGGTATGTTCTGCCGCCGGGACCTGGGGCGGAGCGTATCCTTTTTGGACGAGGAGAAAATCGTGGAGGTGAGGGATTTTGCCCGGGCCCTCCACCTGGCAATCAAGGTGGATGAACTATGAATATGACCAATGACCTGTCCCCCCGTCTGCGGATGGTGGCGGACCTGGTGCCTCAGGGAGTCAGACTGGCCGATGTGGGCACCGACCACGCCTATCTTCCCGCCGCCCTTCTGGTGGAGGGGAAGATCCCGTTTGCCATCGCCGCCGACCTGCGGCAGGGCCCTCTGGCCTCTGCCCGGAACACGGTGCGCCGCTCCGGCCTGGAGGGAAAGGTGGCCTTTCGCCTGTGTGACGGGCTGAGGGGGATCCGCCCGGAGGAGGTGGACGCGGTGGCAGTCGCCGGAATGGGGGGCGAGACCATAGCCGCCATTCTGGCCGCAGCTTCCTGGACCAGGGAGCAGGACATCCCGCTGATCCTTCAGCCCATGTCCTCCATGTCCGACCTGCGAAGCTGGCTGGGCGAGCACGGGTACCAGATCGTCACGGAAAAGCTGTGCCGGGAAGGAGATACCCTTTATACCGCTATGCTGGTGCGGGCGGGGGAGATGGGCCCCATGACCCCGGCGGAGCTGTGGGCGGGAAAAAACCGACATGATCCTCTCCGGGGGGCGTGGCTGGATCAGTGGCTGGCCCGGACAGAGCGCGCCCTGTCGGGAATGGAGCGCTCTCAGGACGAGCGACTGACAGATAAGAAGAACCTGCTCTCCCAGGTGCGGGAGGGGCTTCTGGAAATGAGAAAGGAGTGGAGCGCATGGCAGCAGTAAAAGATATTTATGAGGCGCTGGACAGCTGGGCCCCCTTCGGCATTCAGCTGGATTTTGATAATGCGGGTTTTCTGGTGGGCCACGGGGACCGGGAGGTCACAAAAATTCTGGTCTCTCTGGACATCACTCCTGAGGTGGCACGGGAGGCGGCGGAATGGGGGGCACAGCTCATTGTGTCCCACCACCCGGTGATCTTTCATCCCACCCGGTCGGTGACCGACGGGGACCCCACCGGACAGACCCTGCTTGCCCTCATTGAGGGGGGTGTAGCCGCCATCTGTGCTCACACCAACCTGGATGCTGCCCAGGGTGGCGTCAATGACTGTCTGGCCCGGGCCCTGGAATTGGGGGATCTGGAGCAGCTTCACCAGGACGGCGCCCTTCCCGACGGTTCCCCCTACGGTATCGGCCGGGTGGGACAGGCCCATAAAGAAGGACTGTCCGCGGGCAGCTATGCCGCCTATGTGAAGGATCGTCTGGGGGCGGCCTCGGTGCGGTATGTGGACGGAGGAAAGCCTGTGTCCAGAGTGGCGGTGGGGGGCGGCTCCTGCGGCTCCATGCTGGAGGATGCCATGAAATTGGGCTGCGACACCTTTGTCACCGCCGATGTGAAGTACGATACCTTCCTTCAGGCTCGCTGCCTGGGGATCAATCTGATGGATGCGGGCCACTTCCCCACGGAAAATGTGGTTTGCCCCATCCTTTCGGAGTTTTTGAAGG
>CALWOR010000070.1 GCA_944383205.1 uncultured Oscillospiraceae bacterium
CCTGCTGGACAGCCAGTCCTGCAACTTCAACATCCTCATCGCCGGCATGCCCCGGGTGCTGGGGGTGCGGGAGATTTTGGAGGAGTGGACGGCCTGGCGCATGGACTCGGTGCGCCGACGGGTGTACTACTCCATGAACAAGAAGAAGGAGAAGCTCCACCTGCTCAAAGGTCTGCGCCGTATCCTTCTGGACATCGACCGAGCCATCAAAATCATTCGGGACACGGAAGAGGACGCCGAGGTCATCCCCAATCTGATGATCGGCTTCGGCATCGACCAGGTCCAGGCGGAGTATGTGGCCGACATCCGTCTGCGCAACATCAACAAGGAGTACATCCTCAAGCGCACCCAGGAGGTGGACGCCCTTCAGGATGAGATTGCCGATCTGGAGGACACCGTCAATTCCCCCAAGCGCATCCAGAAAATCATCATCGGTGAGCTGGAGGAGGTCAAAAAGAAATATGCCGCTCCCCGTCGTACCGACATCATCTACGACCATCAGCTGGAGGAGCTGGCAGCGCCGGAGGAGGATGTGCCAGACTACCCTGTGCACCTGTTCTTCTCCCGGGAGGGCTATCTGAAGAAGATCACTCCCCAGTCCCTTCGTATGGCCAGCGACCAGAAGTACAAGGAGGGGGATGGCCCCTTCCTCCAGTGGGAGGCCGCCAATAAGGATGAGCTGCTGGTGTTTACCGACAAGCAGCAGTGCTACAAGACCCGCCTTTCCGACTTTGACGACACCAAAGCCAGCACCCTGGGGGACTATCTCCCCACCAAGCTGGGGATGGAGCCTGAAGAAAAAGCCCTGTGGGCCTGCCTCCCCGGGGACTACTCGGGGCAGCTGCTGTTTTTCTTTGAAAACGGAAAGGCCGCCCGGGTGGAGCTTTCCGCCTATCAGACCCAGACCCGACGGAAAAAACTCACCGGCGCCTACTCGGACAAATCTCCTCTGGTAAGCGCCTTCCTGTTGAAGGAGGACTTTGAGGCCGCCGTCATCTCCACCGAGGGCCGATGCATGATCTTCCACACCGCCAGCCTGAACCCCAAGACCACACGAAATACCCAGGGTGTCAATGTGATGACCCTGAAGCCCAAATACCAGGTGGAAAAGGTGCTGCCCCTCAGTGAAACCTCCATTGTCAATGTGTCCAGGTACCGGGCCCGTTCCCTGCCCATTGCCGGAGCTCTCTTGAAGGAAGAGGACCGGGGTGAGGAGCAAATGACTTTATTGTAACACTGCAACTCAGCAAAGCAAAACTCCCTGTTGCTTCCGTGCCGGAAAGGAGGTTTTTCCCATGGATCTCTCTCTTTTGCGCCGCTATGGTCTCATTACCCTGTTTTCCGTCTTGTTCGCTCTGGGATTTGACTGGCTGTTTGTCCCCAACAGCATCGGCCTTGGAGGAATGACCGCCCTTGGCCAAACAGTGAATCACCTCTTTCCCGCCGTGCCTGTGGGCACAGTAGTGCTGGTGGCCAACATTCCCCTGTTCCTGCTGGGGTGGAAATTTTTAGGGGGAAGCGTACTCATCTCCTCCCTGTATGCTATGGCGGCTACCTCCATTCTGGTGGATCTTTTTGATGTGCTGTTCACCTTTTCCCCTATGGAACCCATTTTAGCCAGCATCTTCGGCGGAGTCCTCATTGGCCTGTCCCTGGGGGTCATCTTTGCCCAGGGGGCCACCACCGGGGGTACCGATCTCATTGCACGACTTTTAAAGCTTCCCTTCGGCTGGCTGCCTATGGGCAAGCTGCTGCTGGGGGTGGACCTGGTACTGCTGGGTCTGGTGTCCCTGGTCTTTGGCAGCATGGAGAGCGCCCTGTACGGCCTCATCGCCCTGTATATCTCCTCGGTGGTCACCGACTGGGTACTCTACGGCATGGACTCCTCCAAGGTGGCCTATATCATCACCCGGGAGCCCCGGGCAGTTGCCGACGCCGTCCTCCATGAGCTGGACCGGGGGGTGACCGTCCTCAAGGGGGAGGGCGCCTGGTCCGGGGAGGATCGGCCGGTGCTTATGTGCGCCTTCAAACAGCGGCAGATCGTGGTCCTCAAAGAGCTCATCCACTGCTCGGACCCCGAGGCCTTCATGATCGTCTGCAACGCCCATGAGGTACTGGGTCTCGGTTTTCGGCGGTATCAGAAAAACGATATTTAATGGAACAAAGGAGAGATGACCCATGGCAGACTTTGAAAAACTCACCAAGAATCTGGAGCAGAGGGGCTTTCAGGTCTCCCGCTTCGCCACCGCCCGGGAGGCGGCGGCCTATCTGGACAGCCAGATCAGCGGCACTACCGTGGCCTTCGGCGGCTCCATGACCCTGAAGGAGCTGGACCTCTACCCCATTCTGTCCCGGCACAATCGTGTCATCTGGCACTGGGAAGGAGGCACTCTGGAAGAGGCCATGGGCACCGAGGTGTACATCACTTCCGCCAACGGCCTGGCCGAAACCGGAGAGATCATCAACATCGACGGCACAGGCAACCGGGTAGCCGCCACCATCTACGGCCACAAGCGGGTCTACTTCGTGGTAGGCTCCAACAAGATCGCCCCCGATTATGACGCCGCCCTCTGGCGGGCCCGAAACATTGCCTCCCCCAAAAATGCCCAGCGTCTGGGGAAGAAGACCCCCTGCGCCGTGAATGGGGACCGGTGCTACGACTGCCAGAGCCCCGAGCGCATCTGCCGGGCCCTGTCGGTGCTGTGGGAAAAGCCCGGCGGAGCGGAACGGGTGGAGGTCGTCCTGGTGGACGAATCCCTGGGCTACTGAATTTCGCTTATCATCTTCCCCCGGAAAGGAGGCGCGCCCCATGAGACATTTTCCCCGCGCTCTGGCTCTGTTCACCGCCGCCACCCTGATGCTGACGGGGTGCTCCTCCCTGCTGGAGCAGGAATATACCCATATCACTCCTCACAATGCCGCCCCCACCACTGAGGGCGACCCATCCACCCTTCGGGCGGACAGCTATCAGGAGTTGGTCAACGCCCTGATCTATCTCATCGGCGCTGGGATGGAGCGGGGCACCATCCGCCTCTATATGGACGATCAGGATCTGAACGCCAGCCTGGATGCCGCCTGTCTGGAAGTGCAGGAGGACCCCCTGGGAGCCTATGCGGTGGAGTACATCACCTATGGTCTCAGCTCTGTAGTAGCCTATTCCGAGGCCACAGTGAACATCACCTACCGCCGTACCAAGGAGCAGGTGTCCTCCATTGTCAAGGCCACCGGTACCACCGCCATCCGCAGTGAACTGGCTGCAGCCATGTCGGTATTCAACTCTGAGTGTGTACTGCGCATCAGCTACTTTGAGGAAGATGAGGACTTTATTCGCAGCCTGGCCCGTCAGGCCTATTACAACGCCCCCGCCTCCGCTTTTGGCATGCCGGAGCTCCAGGTATCCCTTTATCCCGACAGCGGCCAGCAGCGGATCGTGGAAATCCAGCTTACCTACCCCTATGACCAAAGAGAGCTGGAGCGGCGAAGCGCCGCCCTGTCCCAATGGCTGGACGAGATGTCTGCCTCTCTCACCGTTCTGGCGGGAGACGCCCGCTATCTGGATGCCGCCCAGACTATTCGCTCCGCCGGCAGCTACGATCCGTCAGGGGGAGTCAGTGTAGATTCTCTTTTGGAGACCGGTCGGGCAAACAGTGAAGGAATTTCCCTTGCCACAGCTGCTCTTTATCAGTATCTGGGTCTCTCCTCCAGGGTCGTGGAAGGCACTTTGGCCGGTCAGCCCCACTTTTGGGTGATGATCCAGACCCACTCCGGTTGGCGCCATCTGGACCTTACCGTGGAAGGGGACCAAGGCTTTTCCCTTTACACAGACAAGGAGCTGTCTGAGCTTGGCTATGTGTGGGATACCAATCTCTTCCCAGTAAGCGTCTCCACGGAGGAATCCGCTACGGCAGGTTAAAATTACCAGTTCTGTTTTTCCCTTGAAAATCCTCCTGCAGGGGGATATAATATATTTGTTATCAACCTTTTTAATGCAGCCAGGAGTCCTTCCCAAGAAAGGAGCCCCCCATGAAACGACAAAGACGATGGATCTCTCTGATCCTCACTGCCCTGCTGGCAGTGTCCGCCGTCTTCCCTTCCTCTGCGCAAGAGACGGCTTTTTCCTCTTTTTTCATCGACGCCTCCGACATGGCCTTTCCCCAGCAGTCTTTGTCCATTCAGCCCTATGAACGGGACAGCAGCGGGAAGCTCCGAGCTGGAGAGGTCTATCAGATCACCTGCTCTCTCAACCAGGTCACTGAGGACGCCAGCTTTTACATCCAGCCCAAAACCAGCGGAGTCTGGGTAACAGTGGACTACCTCACCGATTTGAATGGAGACGGCGTTTACGAGCTGCCCAACGGCGGGAGCTCTCCTGTGTGGGACACCTTCTCTCCCCAGTCCTCTCTCTCCCTTCAGAGCTCCAGTCAGTCTCAAAAACTGAACGCGGGGCAGACCTATGTGCTCTCCGCCCAGACCCTTCGCGAAGGCAGTCAGCAGGCGGCGAAAGCCCGCACCCAGAGCGGAAATGCGGCCTACCTTGGAATGTCGGGCAGTGTTCAGGATTTCCCTCTGTGTCTGGTCCGCCTCCACTATACCCCAGACGGCGGTCAGGAACAGACCCAGTCCTACTATGTGAAGCTCTACGGCCAGATCCTCCTGCCCACTGATGTCTCCCCCGACGCCGACTATTATGAGGCAGTGGAATATGTCCTCTCTCAGGGCTATTTTGCCGGTATGGATGATGGATCCTTCCAGCCTGACGGATATTTTACCCGGGCACAGCTGGCTCAGATCCTCTGGCGCATGGGTGGAAGCCTGGTGTCCGGGGGCTATTCCTTCCCCGATGTAGATGCCAATGAATGGTATTATGACGCCATATCCTGGTGCTGTCAAAATGGGATCATGACCGGACTGTCCACCAGCTCCTTTGCTCCCAACGCCCCCCTGTCTCGGCAGCAGATGTCCCTGATTCTTTTCCAGTACGCCAAATACTCCGGCATCCGCTCAGACCGTCAGGCTGACCTCTCCCGCTATCCAGATGGAGGAAGCGTCTCCGTCTGGGCCAAGCAGGGGATGGAGTGGGCCGTGGGCAACGGGCTTTTACCCATTGCCTCCGACAATATGCTAAATCCCAGCGCCAGCGTTACCCGCAGTGAGATGGCAATGGTGCTCTACGCCTACGATACGGTCTTTTCCCTGCGCTGAACACGATTTTCCTTTCTGCCGCCTCTTTGAGGCGGCAGTTGAGACTGTCGAAAAAGTGGCCGAGCCACTTTTTCGAGAGGGATAGCACGCAAGCCGGGCCTCGATTTCGTCGTCACAAGCTCCGTATCGTTCGCATCCCCATAAATGGGAATGCTCATTCACTTCGCTGCTCCTCCTCTCCCATAAAACCATAGGTTTTATGGGTCCCCAGAGAAAAGTCGGCCCATCTTGCGTGAGAAGTGTCATTTCCGACGCACATGTCGCCGGAAATGACGGATTAAAATTTATTCCGTCGTCTGCGGACGCCGGAACTCCTTGCAGGAGGGCTTTTCGACAAACTGCTGCCGCCACAAAGAGGCGGCAGTTTTTTATTTTCCTGTTTAACCCCTGGCATATTTGTCCAGACTATCCATAGAATAGTAACAGCAAACCAAGGGAAGGAGTGTATCCCCTATGATCCTGCCACAGCAAAAGGCCCTCCGGCGGGCCCGGGAGGAGGAACGGCGCGACCTGCTCAACTCTCTCTCCCACACCCAGGCCCTCATCCATCAGGCCTACGGCGGCTTCAACTGCGCCAGCGACGGGGATCTTATAGAATCCTATGTCTTTGAGATCAACTCCCTCCAGGCCCGGTACAACTACCTGCTCCGCCGTTTCAAAGAACTGGAGGGAGCCACATGAGCACTTTGCCCGCCTATGCCGCCTGGTGTCTGGCCGGTTTGGTGCTGTGCGCCGCTTTGTTTCTTCTCCGTCGGCCTCTGGCCTGGCTGGTACGCCTGACCTTGCGTTCGGGGGTGGGGCTGGCTGTTTTGGCCCTGTTTTCCCAGGCGGGGCAACTGATCGGCGTATCCCTTGGAGTCAATCTGGTCAACGCCCTGGTGCTTGGTGTTCTGGGAGTTCCAGGCTTCGGTCTTCTGCTGATGATGCAGTGGGTATTGAAATAAATCTGCCGCCCGGCCTTCCCGGGCGGTTTTTCTTGCCTATTTTCCCCTACAGGATATAATAAAAGTAACAGAAATTTACAGATTCCTCTTGACTGTAAACCGACTTCACCCCTTATACTGGCCTTGGATCAGAAACGCTTCCCCCATCTGGAAAGGAGCAGAGCTATGACCATCAAGGAAATTGAAACCCGCACCGGCCTTCCCCGGGCCAGCGTCCGCTTTTATGAGCGTGAGGGATTTCTCTCCCCCAGCCGGGGTGAAAACGGCTACCGGGACTACAGCGAGGGGGACTGCCAGACCCTTTTGAAAATCAAGCTGCTGCGGCAGGCGGGCTGTTCCCTGGAGGAGATCCGCGCCCTCCAGGCCGGCAGCCGCTCCATGGACAGCGTCCTCCGGGACCGTCTGGCCCAGCTGGAGGCCGCCCAGGCGGAACTGGCCCAGACGGGGCAGCTGTGCCGCCGGCTGTGGGAGGACCGGGTGGAGTGGGACACCATCTGCCCCGAGACCTATCTGGCCCAGTCCCCCGGCCCCGCGGTCCCGGAGACGGTGGACATCCGCTTTCGCATCCCCTGGCGGCGTTATCTGGCCCGGTGTATGGACGGACTGCTGTACGCCGCCCTCTGGGACGCTTTTCTTGCCCTATGCTTCCGGGTGAACATCCTGGAGCGGAGCCTGGGCGAAACTGTCCTGGACACAGGGGCCGTCCTGGCCCTTATGCTGGTCCTGGAGCCCTGCTTCCTCCACCGCTTCGGCGCCACCCCGGGCAAGGCCCTGCTGGGACTGCGCCTCACCCGCTCCGACGGGAGCTTTCTGGGGTGGATGGAGGCGTTTTATCGGACCCTGGGGGTCATTCTTATGGGCCTTGGGCTTATGTTCCCCGTATTTTCTACGATCACCGCCATTTACGGCTACTACTGCTGCCGCAAGGAAATACCCCACCTCTGGTCCCTGGAGGACGAGGTCTGGAGCGACGGCACCGACGGCCGTACCGGCTTCTGGGACACCCCCGGAGCGGCCAAGCGGGCGGCCAGGTATGTGGGGACATGGGTGCTGGTGCTTCTAGGCGGCCTGGGCTGCGCCGTCTACGCCTCCACCCCGCCAAATAAGGGAGAGCTGACCGTGGCCCAGTTCGCTGAAAACTACAACCACCTAAATCGCTTTTCCTCCGCTCCGGAACAGCCTCTCTACTATCTGAACGAGGAGGGCCGGTGGGAAAAGCGCCAGACAGGCGAGATCATCATCGACTTTTACGACGACAGCCTGGCCCAGCCACAGTTTGAGACAGAGGACGGTCTCATCACCCAGGTCAGCTTCTCCCTCTCCGCACAGGGGCAGAACCGTCCCGTCACCCCGCCCTCCCTCCAGGCCGCCCATACCGTCAACGCCCTGCTGGGCAAGGAGTCCATCCTCTTCCTCGGGGAGCGGCGGGACATCCTACAGGCCTTTTCCTCCCCCTTTTCCCAGGATGCGTATCACTGGACTATGAACGGCTGGGACATTACTTTGACGGCGGATTATGAGGGCTATATCGTCACCAATGGATACCTGTTTCCGGTGGGCGAACAGCCCAGATATTTCCAGTTCCAATTCATTATGACCAAAGTTGGGCAAGATAGTCCATTTTCTTCGGAAGTTCCCACAACTTCTGCCCATTGACACCCATCCTTTTCCACTCTATAATATGAAAGTGCCCCACCCCCTTGTGGAGTGGGGCAATACTATATTTTGAAAGGGGTTCTCCCAAATGAGCGACCAGCGTGTTTACAACTTCTCCGCAGGCCCTTCCATGCTCCCTCTGTCCGCACTGGAGCGTGCCGGGTCAGAAATCACCAACTACCGTGGCAGCGGCATGTCAGTGATGGAGATGAGTCACCGCTCTAAGGTCTTTCTGAAGATCTTCGAGGAGACCCAGGATAAGCTGCGCCGGCTGATGAATGTGCCGGAGGGATACAAGATCCTGTTTCTGCAGACCGGAGCCTCCGGTCAGTTCTCCATGATCCCTCTCAACCTCATCAGCAAGACCGGAAAGGCGGATTACGCCGTCACCGGCAACTTCTCCAACCTTGCTTATAAAGAGGCACAGAAGTACGGCCAGATTAACCTGGCTGTCTCCTCTGCCGACCGTGACCACTGCTACATCCCCCGCCAGGAACAGATCAAGCTGGACCCTGAGGCCAGCTACTTCTACTACTGCGCCAACAACACCATCTACGGCACCGAGTGGGACTATGTCCCTCAGACCGGTGATGTGCCCCTGGTATGCGACATGTCCTCCGATATCCTCTCCATGCCCGTGGATGTGTCCAAGTATGGTATCATCTATGCCGGGGCCCAGAAGAACATGGCCCCCTCCGGCCTCACCGTGGTTATTATCAAGGAGGAGCTGGCCGGCCAGGAGCTGCCCTACACCCCCCTGATGATGAACTATCAGACTATGATCGACAAGGACTCCATGTACAATACTCCCCCCTGCTGGTGCATCTATATGCTGGGCCTGACCCTGGACTGGGTAGCGGAGCAGGGCGGTCTCAAGGGTATGGAGCTTCTGAAGTGGCAGCGGGCCAACATGCTCTATGAGACACTGGACAGCTCCCGCCTCTTCCGGTGCCACGCCGAGAAGGGCTCCCGCTCCGGCATGAACGTGACCTTCCGCACCGGCAGCGAGGAGCTGGACGCCAAGTTCGTCCAGGAGGCCACCGCCGCCGGCTTTGTCAACCTGAAGGGGCACCGGAAGGTGGTCGGTATGCGCGCCAGCATCTACAACGCTATGCCCGTGGAGGGTGTGGAG
>CALWOR010000071.1 GCA_944383205.1 uncultured Oscillospiraceae bacterium
GACGGCCGCGCCAAGAACGAGATCCGGCCCCTGGCCGCCGAGGTGGGCGTGCTGCCCCGGGTCCACGGCTCCGGCCTGTTCACCCGCGGCCAGACTCAGGTGCTGTCCGTATGTACCCTGAATACCCTGGCCGCCTGCCAGAAGCTGGACACCATCTGGGAAGAGGACGAGAAGCGGTATATGCACCACTACAACTTCCCCCCCTACTCCGTGGGTGAGGCCCGCGCTCCCCGTTCCACCAACCGCCGGGAGTACGGCCACGGCGCCCTGGCCGAACGGGCTCTGGTGCCCGTGCTGCCCAGCGTGGAGGAGTTCCCCTACGCCATCCGTGTGGTTTCTGAGGTACTCAGTTCCAACGGCTCCACCTCCCAGGGCTCCATCTGCGGCTCCACTCTGGCTCTGATGGACGCCGGCGTGCCCATCAAGGCCCCCGTGGCCGGCATCTCCTGCGGCCTCATTCAGGACGATGACGGCTCCTTCCAGACCTTCATCGACATTCAGGGCGTGGAGGACTTCCACGGCGAGATGGACTTCAAGGTGGCCGGTACCAAGTCCGGCATCACCGCCATCCAGATGGACCTGAAGAACGACGGTCTGACCCACGAGATCATCAAGGAGGCTCTGGACATCACCCGTGACGCCCGCTTTGCCATCCTGGACGAGATCATGCTCCCCTGCATCTCCGCTCCCCGCGCCGAGGTGAGCAAGTATGCTCCCAAGATGATTACCATGAAGATCGACCCCGACAAGATTCGTGAGGTCATTGGTAAGGGCGGCTCCGTCATTCAGAAAATCACCGCCGACTCCGGCGCCACCGTGGACATCGAGGACGACGGCACCATCCACATTGCCTCCCCCAACGCCGAGGCCTGCGACGCCGCCAAGAAGATGATCGACACCATCGTCTTTGTCCCCCAGGTGGGCGAGCTGTACTACGGCAAGGTGGTTCGCATTCTTCAGTTTGGTGCCTTCGTAGAACTGGCTCCCGGCAAGGACGGCATGGTCCACATCTCCAAGCTGGCCGAGCACCGGGTAGAGAAGGTGGAGGATGTTGTCAACATCGGCGACATGATCTGGGTCAAGGTCACCGATATCGACGACAAGGGCCGCGTGAACCTCTCCTACAAGGACGCCCTGCGGGAGATCAAGGCCAAGAAAGAGGCCGGCGAGCCTATCAAGTAATTTTCTGATCCTATATTCCAGGGGACGGTCAAAACCGTCCCCTGGTTTTTTGTCAGGTTGCGTATTTTTTCCCTATCCTCTATAATAGAACAAACGCAACCCCAAGGAGGAATTTGACTATGCTTCTGAAGCTATTGGCCGTAGGCGATGTGGTAGGGGAGGGGGGACAGGACATCCTGTCCCGCCGTCTGTCCGGTCTTCGGGAGGAGACAGGGGCCCATTTTGCCGTGGTCAACGGAGAAAACGCCTCCGGCGTGGGCATCACCCCCGCCCAGGCCCGGCGCATTCTGGATGCCGGAGCGGATGTGATCACCCTGGGCAACCACACCTGGAACCGCATCCAGATCGGCGATTACCTGGACAAAGAGCCCCGCATTCTTCGTCCCGCCAACTACGCCGGACGGGTTCCGGGCCGGGGACTTGGCATCTACTCCTGTCAGGGGCTGCGCATCGCGGTGCTCAATCTAATGGGCCGTCTGGAGCTGAATTCCAACCTGGACAGCCCCTTCAAATCCGCCGACTGGCTGCTGAACCGGGGCAAATATGACCTGGCTGTCGTGGACTTTCACGCCGAGGCCACCAGTGAAAAGGGCGCCATGGCCTGGTATCTGGACGGCCGGACTGCCGCGGTGTGGGGGACCCACACCCATGTACCCACCTCCGACTGCCAGATCCTGCCCAAAGGCACTGGTTTCGTCACCGACCTTGGGATGACCGGACCAAAACGCTCCGTCCTGGGTATCAAACCCGACCATTCCATCAATCTGTTTTTAGGGGGACTTCCCCGCCGATACGAGGAAGCCGAGGGCAGCTGCAAGCTTAACGCCTGTCTCTTTACCATTGATACAGAGAAGAAAAAATGTGTTGCCGTCAACCGGACTGACATAGAGGAGTAATAACTGTGCTGAATATCATACACGGGGCCGACTTCCATCTGGACAGCCCCTTCTCCGGTCTCCCCGCTCAGCGGGCCGTGCAGCGCCGGGAAGAACTGCGCCAACTTCCCCTGCGCCTGGCTGACCTGGCCCGGGAACGGAAGGCCCATCTGGTCCTTCTCTCCGGTGATCTGCTGGACGGCCAGCATATCTATCAGGAGACCGTTCAGACTCTCTGTCGGGCTCTGGGCTCCATCCCCTGCCCGGTGCTCATCGCCCCGGGCAACCACGACCCCTGGTCCCGCCAGTCCATATATGCCTCCACGGACTGGCCAAACAATGTCCATATCTTTTCCACACAATCTCCGGAAAAAGTGGAGTTTTCAGAATTGAACTGCACTGTATGGGGCAGCGCATTTCTCTCTCCACACCTGGAGCGCTCACCGCTGGACGGTCTCTGTGTCCCCCAGGATGGACGCCTTCATCTGGGCTGCTTTCACGGGGATTTCTCTCTTCAAAGCAGATACGGTCCCCTCACCAGGGAGGAAATTGCCGACAGCGGCCTGACCTATCTGGCTCTGGGCCACATCCACCAATACAGCGGTCTGCAGCGGGAGGGAAACACTTTCTGGGCCTACCCCGGATGTCCCGAGGGGAGGGGATTTGATGAAACCGGAGAGAGGGGTGTACTGTTCCTTCAGGCAGAGCCGGAACAGGTGAAGGAAGAATTTATTCCTCTTTGTGCCAGAAAATATGAGATCCTGCCGGTGGATATTACCAATGCTGATGATGTTCTGACTGCTGTCCGTTCCGCCCTGCCTTCAGACAGTGAGAAGCACATTTTCCGGATCCTCCTTACCGGCGAGGGGGAGCAGCCCGATCTCTCCCTTCTGGAACAGTCTCTGGCTCCCTTCTGCTATGGTCTCACGCTCCGGGACCACACCCATCTGCCCCAGGACTTATGGGCCCGGAGAGAGGAGGACTCCCTGACCGGACTTTTTCTCCGGGCCATGTGGGACAAGTGTCAGCAGGAACCTGACAACGAACTTTATCAGCTGTGTGTTCGCTATGGTCTTGCCGCCCTGGAAAACAGAGAGGGGGGTGCCTTGTGAAGATCCTGTCTATGACCGCTACCTTCGGCAAGCTGGAGAATGCCCGGCTGGAACCAGGGGACGGACTGAACCTGATCTACGCGCCCAATGAAGGGGGCAAATCCACCTGGGCCGCCTTTTGGAAGGCCATGCTCTATGGCATCGATACTCGGGATCGAGACAAAAAAGGCTATCTGGCGGACAAAAACCGCTATCAGCCCTGGTCCGGCGCTCCCATGGCCGGAGAGGTAGAGCTGGAGTGGGAAGGACGGAGGATCACCATCCGCCGGGGCCCCAGGGGAAACACCCCTTTCGGCTCCTTTACCGCCGTCTATACCGGGACAGAGGAGGCAGTCCCCGGCCTCACCGCAGCCAACTGCGGGGAACTTCTCACCGGGGCTAGCTTATCTGTCTTTTCCCGCTCCGCATTTCTCGGCGCGGACCATCTGGCCCTCTCCTCTGCCCCTGAACTGGAACAGCGTATCGCCGCTCTGGTGACCACCGGCGAGGAAACGGTCTCCTTTTCTCAAGTGCAAAACCGCCTGAAGGATTGGCTGAACAAGAGGAAAGTAAATAAAAGCGTGGGAGAAATTCCCCGCTTGGAGGGAGAGTTGACCCAGACCCTTCAGAATCTGGAACAGCTGGAAGCCGCAGAAGCAGAGGTATCCCGGCTGGATCTGATAAAGAGGGAGCTGGAAGAAGAGCTGGATACGCTGAAACAGGAGCAGCTCGCACATCAGGCATGCGCCCGGGCCGCCCTGCAGGAGGAGATTTCCTCTTTGGAAGGGCAGCAGCACACGCTTTCAGAGGAAAAGACCCTTCTTCAGAACGAGGAAGCCATCCACAGCCAACTGGCCCAGCAGGCACTGAACCGCAGATACGCATTGGCCAGCGAAGAATTTACTTCCGCGCGCCAGCAGCTGGCTTCCCTGGAGCAGGAATCCGCCCGGTTCGGCGCTCTCCCCTCAAAAGAGCTTCTAAAGCGGGCTCAAGGAGAACTTCAATATCTGAAGGTACTGGATGAAGAGATCAAAAGTGGGGAAGAGGCCCTGCGCGAAGCCGAGGAGGCCTATATTCAGGCCCAAATTGCCGCCCGGGATGAGCGGTTTGCCGGTCTCACCGGAATGGAAGCCGAACAGCAGGCTCAGCGTCAGCTTCGTGCAGGAGAACAGGCCCGGTCCAAGGCCAAAGCCTGGCAGGTGCGGGGCATTTTGTCCTTTGTTTTGACCGCCGCCCTTGTAATTGGATTTCAAATCTTTTTTTACGCCAACGGAGTGGTTCGCCCCAGCATCTGGTGGTTTTCTTATGGTCTGCCCATTCTTGCAGTCATCCTGGCTCTGTTTGGGATCTATTCTCTGGGGCAGAGCAGGAAGGGTTCCCGGGGGCTTCAGACGGTATTTGACCGCTATCAGGTCCAATCCCAGGAAGAGCTGACCGCCCTGGTCCGTAACTACACCGCCCGCTGCCAGCAGGCGGAGGAGGCTGCCCAACAAGCCAAAACTATTCGCGGAACCCTCAACGACCGCAAGGCCCGACGGGACAACAGCTGGAGCGATTTGCTGAATTTCGTCCACACCTTTTCTCCCGAGGTACAAAATGAATTCGGCTGCTCTGCCGCCCTGTCCCGGGCGCTCAACCTGGAACATGAACTGGCAGCAGCACAGGAGCGGGTGGAGGAACGCCGCCGCCGGCTGGATGATCTGGCCGCTCAGGGCGGCCAGACTCCAAAGGAAATCCATCCCCTTTCCACCCCCCGGTATTCTCCGGAAGAAACCCGACAGGCTCTGACTCAGACAAGCCGCCGGCTGGATGAGATCTCCCAGGCCCTGAACCAAGCCAAGGGCAAGCTGTCCAGTCTGGAAGATCCTCAGCTGCCGCCGTTTTTTGCCGTAACGGCGCCAGTACGCACCCCTCAACAGACACAGCTCGATATGGAGGATACTGCCCACCGCCTGGAGAGCACTCGGGCCCGTCTCAATCAGGCCCGGGGACAACTGCGCTCCCTGGGTGATCCTGCCGTCCTCTCCGCCCGCAGGGACAGGCTTTCCGAGCTTCTGTCCCGCCGGAATCTGGAGTATGCCGCCCTCTCTCTGGCCATGGAGACCATGCAGCAGGCAAACGCCCAGCTTCAGCAGCGCTTCTCTCCAGAACTGAACCGCCTGGCCGGAGAATACTTGGGCCGTCTCACCGCCGGTCGTTATCAATCCGTGGCACTGACTCGGGAACTGGAGGGCTCTGTAAGAGGGGTGGATGATGTACTGCCTCACAGCGCTCTCTATCTGTCCCGGGGGACGGCTGACCAGCTTTATCTGGCCGTTCGCTTGGCGATTTGCAGACTGTGTCTTCCTGGTCGTCCTCCTCTTTTCCTGGACGACGCCCTGGCCGCTTTTGATGACCAGCGGCTCTCACTGGCTCTGAACCTGCTTGAGGAATTGGGCAGAGAGCAGCAGCTGCTTCTTTTCTCCTGCCACCGCAGAGAACAAGCACTGTTGAATGGTGTCTCCGGCATCACCCAGCTCTCCCTTTGACGGTTGCATTCCCAGAGGGAAGCGGGTATAATAGCCCTTATCATAATTTGCGATCCACATAAGGAGGACCCATTGATGGATGAAAGGAACGATTTCCCGCTGGCCGAGGAAGAAAAACCTTCTCGCCGCAGAGGCAGCGACCTCTTTGAATGGCTGCAGCTGCTTATGGGCTGTGTCCTGGCAGCGGTAGTCCTGTTCAACTGCTTTGCCCGTCTGACCCGGGTAGACGGAAACTCCATGGACAATACATTGAAGGACGGAGAGATGATGCTCATCTGGTCCCTGGGCTATACCCCGGAACAAGGTGACATCGTTGTGCTCAACAAGACGGACGAGATTACCAAGCAGCTTCTGGGCGGTAAGGCCATTGTCAAGCGCGTCATTGCCACTGGCGGCCAGGTGGTGGACATCGACTATACCACCGGCACCGTCTATGTGGACGGAACTCCTCTGGATGAGCCCTATATCAGAGAAGAGATGTATCTTCCCGCCAATCCCGCCATGTATAACACACACTGGGAGATCCCCGAGGGGTCTGTCTTTGTTATGGGCGACAACCGCAACCGTTCCACTGACAGCCGCCATGAAATGGTAGGCCCTATTGACGAGGACTATATTCTGGGCAAGGTCGTCTTTGCCCTCTGGCCTTTGGAAAAATTCGGCCCCATGTAGACCAATGATAGTTCAGTATATTTCACCAACCGCAGGGCACTTCACCGAATAATTTAAAGTGACTTTTCCAACGCTTTATGTTAAAATAGTGACAAGGAATTTGTTGGGGAGGTCGTATGCACCATGTCCAATGTCGACAATAATCGCAGTCAGGCAATTGACCAGCTCTTCAGAGGAATCCTGACTCTGCGGGATATTGACGAGTGCTATCGATTTTTTGGTGATTTGTTCACCGTACAGGAGCTCTCCGCTTTCGCCCAGCGGTTTCAAGTAGCAGAGCTTTTGGCAAGAGGCAGTACCTACGATGGGGTCCGGGAAAAGGTTCCCACCAGCTACTCGACCATTACCCGCATCAACACAGAACTGCGTTATGGCTCCGGCGGCTATCAGATGGTACTGGATCGCCTCAAGCCGGAGCAGCGGGCGGAAGAGGAACAGCAATCCTTGAAGAATTTTCCCTTCATATGATCGTAAAAAATTGCCCCCCTGCCAGTTATCATACTGGCAGGGGGGCTTTTATTTATTATACTTCCACATCTACAGGTGGGTCTAATGACACCGGCCCTCCGATGTAGGCCTTTATCACGGCGCCGTTTTTCCGTACAGCGGTCGCTCTCACCACACCGGCAGGCTGGATATAGTCCCGGGCAAACTCTCCGTCCGGCAGCGTCTGACTCTGGGCCACAGCACAGGCCAGAGAGCCGGAGCCGCAGCTGCCCTCCCAAACCAGGGTGTTGGCCGCCGGAACTTTTACCAGCGGCGTCATTTTTCCTGTTTCCGGTTCCAGGAAGATGACCCCGTAGGCATCCAGCCCCGGGATGTCCCGAAACAGGGGCTCCGCCCGATCAAAAAACTCCTGACTCGGTTCGACTCCTTCTACCACCAGATGGGCAATGCCTCCCAGGTGCACCAAAGTCCCAGCAGTCGTTCCCACCGTTACGGTTTTTACCCACACCGGCACCGGCATTTCTGCCCGGGCCGTCCCTTCGGCTAGATTTACATCCACATCCACCGGATGGTCACAGCCGCTGACCTCTACCTGTACCTTGGACAGCCCGCCCTGCTCCCGGGCAGTCAGCATTCCAAAAGCGCGGGTGGCATTTCCGCAAAATTCGCCTCCCGCCATCTCCATCCGGCTGACACAGCCTTGAATCGGGGGGCAGAGAAACCCTACCTGTTCCGCCTGGAGCTCAGGAATCTCCATCAGCCGCCCCGCAATGCTGGGTCGCTGTTCCTTTGGAACAGGGTCCAACACGAACAGGGTAATGTTGCCCGCCGGATTTGCCCGCAAAATTTTAATTTTCATCTCAGTTTCTCCTTTAAAGCAAGCCCCCGGAGAGAAGGGGCTCAAGTCCCTCATCTCCGGGGGTGTTTTGCTTAGATCTTACTGGAAGTCAGGCAGGTACTCCCTGACGATCTCCAGCAGTTCGCCGCTGCGGACCATCTTCTCCACCTCGGCAATGTCGGGCCAGATCTCACGGTCCAGCTCAAAGAAGTCGACCTTCTCACGGACATGCTTATACAGAGCCTCATGGAGGGGGGTGATCCCCTGGCCATGGGTATTCAGGCGACGGCGGATGTCAATGGCCTGGCAGGCGGTCATCAGCTCCAGAGCCAGCACGGACAGAGTGTTCTGCACGATCATGCCAGCCTTGCGGCCCGCGGTGGTACCCATGGACACGATGTCCTCCTGGTTGGCAGAGGAGGGGATGGAGTCCACGGAGGCGGGGTGGGCAAAGACCTTGTTCTCAGACACCATGGAGGCGGCGGCATACTGAACGATCATGTAGCCGGAGTTCACACCGCCCTCGGTGGTGAGGAAGGGGGTCAGGCCGTTGGACAGAGCGGCGTTGACCATACGCTCGGTACGGCGCTCGGAAGCGTCGGCGATCTCGGAACAGGCAATGCCCAGAGTATCGAAGGGAATGGCCATGGGCTCGCCGTGGAAGTTGCCGCCGGAGATGACAGCCTCGTCCTCCAGGAACATCAGGGGGTTATCAGTGACGGCGTTGAGCTCGATCTCCACCTTGTCCAGAACATAGTCCAGCGCATCGCGGACGGCGCCGTGGAGCTGGGGGATGCAGCGCAGAGCATAGGCGTCCTGAACACGATCGCTCTGGCAGTTATCCAGGATCTCGGAGCCCTCCAGCAGCATCTTCATGTTCTTGGCCACCAGCATCTGGCCCTTCTGGCCGCGGACGGCATGGATACGGGGATCAAAGGCGTTGCGCAGACCGGTCAGGCCCTCAAAGGCCAGGGAGCCGATCACATCGCCCAGCTGAGCGGCACAAATGGTGTCATACAGGGCCAGGGAGCCCACGGAGGTCATGGCGCAGGTGCCGTTGGTCAGGCCCAGGCCCTCTTTGCTCACCAGGGTATCCAGGGTCTTGATGCCGGCCTTGGCCATAGCCTC
>CALWOR010000072.1 GCA_944383205.1 uncultured Oscillospiraceae bacterium
GAAATCAAATTAGAACATGTGACCAAGCGCTGGGGGAAGTTCTACGCTGTGGACGACCTGGACCTGGTCATTGAGGACAACTCCTTCGTCACCCTGCTGGGACCCTCCGGCTGCGGCAAGACCACCACCCTGCGGATGATTGCAGGCCTGGAGACCCCCACCAGCGGGCGGATCACCATCGGGGACCAGGTGGTTTTTGACAGCGACCTGGGCATCAATGTCCCCGCCAACAAGCGCAAGGTGGGCTTCCTGTTCCAGAACTATGCCCTGTGGCCCAATATGACGGTGTATGACAATATTTCCTTTGGATTGTCCAATGTGAAGGAGCCCATGCCCAAAGTGGACTTTGAGGCGAAAAACGCCGCCCGTCTGGCTGAAATCCTTCAAAATCCCGGCGAGGTGGTAAAGATTCTGGAGGACTGCCGGGACAAGAAGGGAAAGATCGATGAGAAGAAGGCCTACATTAAGCTCATCGATGCCTTTACCATCTCCATTTACACAGCCAAAAAGCTCTTTGGGTACCACCTGGAGGAGGGCAAAGATCTGTCCGGAGAGATCAAGGCCCTTCAGTCCAAGGCGGATGCGGCCCGGAAGAGTCAGAACCTCAACGAGCGCTTTGAGGTGGTTCAGAACGGTCAGGTGGTCATGGAGACCCGGAAGCTCACCAAGGAGGAAATCGACCTGTCGGTGCGCCGGGTGTCCAGGATCGTGAAAATCGGCATGTTTATGGACCGCTACCCAGCGGAGCTCTCCGGCGGCCAGCAGCAGCGTGTGGCCATCGCCCGTACTCTGGCCCCTGAGCCCTCGGTCCTCTTCATGGATGAGCCTCTTTCCAATCTGGACGCCAAGCTGCGTCTGGAGATGCGCTATGAGCTTCAGCGCCTTCATGTGGAGACAGGGTCTACCTTTGTCTATGTGACCCACGACCAGATGGAGGCTATGACCCTGGCCACCCAGATCTGTCTTATCAACAATGGGGTTCTTCAGCAATATGACGCCCCGCTCACTGTCTATAACCGCCCTGCCAACCTCTTTGTAGCCGACTTTGTGGGCAACCCCTCTATCAACTTTGTGGAGGCCAAGGGCGGACAGAATTCCGACGGGACCCTGTCTCTGACGGTGTTTGACAACCGAAACGCCACCTTCCGTCCCAGCGCACCTTTGGACCTGGCGCAGTGGTTCCGGGAGCGGGATGCCCAGGCCGCCGCGGCGGCAGAGGAGCACCGAAAGAAGGCGGCAGACAAATCCTATGTGGAGAAGGGCAACAAGGATGAGACCTTCCGCTACCATGTGGCCAAAGTGGTGGAGGAGGACGACTCCCTTCAGGAGGAGCCGGTACTGACCAATGAGGATCTGGTGCTGGGTATCCGTCCGGAGTTTCTGGATATTGTTGACAGCGGAGCGTTGGAGGGCGAGATCTACGGCGCCATGCCCACTGGAATGGAGTCCACCATCAAGGTGCGCATTGACGACTTCCTGCTTACCGGTGTGATTTTCGGAAGTTCACTTTTTACCATCGGGACAAAGGTACCCCTGTCTATCGCCGGGGAGCATATCATGCTTTTTGACCGGAAGAGCGGCAAGTGTATTGCCCAGGGAAAGCTGGAATTCTAAATTGACGATCGTGAAGATCAAGGGGCCGGCGCAAAGCGCCGGCCTTTTTTTTAGGAGAAGGAGAGAAGGGGATCCACACCTTGACCGGTCGGGAGAAGAATGGTATACTAATTTAAATCATCATTGCGTGAAAGGGAAAGGACATGGAGCCAGTGGAGATGAAAACGATTGCCCACATCCGCAGTGATTTCCCCGAAAAGTTTGGGATCCCCAGACAGAGCGGCCTGGTAGATGAGCTGACAGCCAGAATCGTATTTGAACCGGAGTACCGGCAGCCCAGTGCCTTTCGGGGCCTGGAGGGATTTTCTCATCTATGGCTCATCTGGGAGTTTTCCAAGACCAGGGGAAAGGAGTGGTCCCCCACAGTGCGGCCGCCGCGGCTGGGGGGAAATACCCGTTTGGGGGTCTTTGCCACCCGCTCCCCCTTTCGTCCGAATCCCATCGGGCTGTCCTGTGTCCGTCTGGTGGGACTGGAGCAGGACCGGGAGTTGGGGCCGGTGTTGACGGTGGCGGGGGCCGACCTTATGGACGGGACTCCAATTTACGACATCAAGCCCTACCTGCCCTATGCCGACTGTAAGCCTGAGGCTGTGGGAGGCTTTGCCGCCCAGCCCAAGGAGTCCAGTCTGACGGTGGAGATCCCACAACAGTGTCTGGAGCTGATCCCGGAGGAGAAGCGGGCGGCGCTGCGAGGCGTTCTGGCACAGGACCCCCGACCGCAATACCAGCACGATCCCCAGCGGGTCTATGGAATGGCCTTCGGACAGTGGGAGATCCGCTTCCGGGTGGAAGGAGAGCGGCTGGAGGTATTGGAGATAATCTTAGGAAAAGCTTAATAGAAAGTTCATACCACCTAAAAAGGAATATGGTACGATATGACCCGGACAGTACAGCGGTTCGGGAGAAGGCATGGCTTCCGGGGCGCACCTCCGGAGCCCACAGAGGAAAAAGGAGGAGTTCTACATGAAGTTGATTTTCGCGGTGATTCGGGATAAGGACGCCAATATGGCCATCGAGGGACTGGCTCAGTCCCATATCGGTGTAACCAAGCTGGCCAGTACCGGTGGCTTTCTGCGAGATGGAAACACCACCCTGATGATCGGCGCGGAAAACGACCAGGTGGACCATGTGCTGGAGATTCTTCGGGAAAACTGCGCCAAGCGTACCGAGACGGAAATCATTGCACCTCACGGGACGGGAGGAGTGCCCGCATGGAACCTGGGGTGCACCCCCATCAAGATTGAGGTGGGTGGAGCTACGGTCTTCGTGCTGGAAATGGAGCAGTTTATCAAGCTGTGAAACATGCCCCCGGTCATGGCCGGGGGCATGTATTTTGCAGAAGCAAGCGGACTTTCCACCAGGTGGAAACAATAATTTGATTAAATGGACTTGACTTTCCCCCTGGTGGAAGGTGTACGCTGGGCTTGAAAAGGGAGGGATGCCCGGTGAAAATCAATGAGGTAGAGGCCCAGGTGGGCATCACAAAAAAGAATATTCGATTTTACGAGGCACAGGGCCTTTTGACGCCCCGGCGCAACAGCGAGAACGGCTACCGGGACTATGGCCCGGAGGAGGTGGAGGCGCTGCGGCAAATCAAGCTGCTGCGAAAGCTGGGTGTACCTCTGGAGGAGATCCGACGGATGCAGACGGGGAGCAGCACCATTGGAGACGGGATGCGCCGTCACCTTGTCACCCTGGAGCGGGAGCGCCGCAGTTTGGAGCAATCTATCGAGTTTTGCCGGGGACTGAAAGACCGGGAGGAGAGGCTGGAGTCCCTGGATGCGGGAGAACTGCTGGAGGAAATGGACCGGATGGAAAAGACCGGGACGACCTTTAAGGATAAACAGCAGGGAGATACCAGACCCATCCGCTATGCAGGAGCTATCGTAGTGGCAGTGCTGATGACTGCTCTGATGGCAGGGATCATCGCCTTGATGGCTTGGGCTTTTGCCATAGAGCCCAAGGACGCGCCCCCTCTTCCCCTGCTCGTGGTGCTTATGGCCATTCCGGCGGCGGTGATACTTGGCGTGATTCTGGCCCTCATTCAGAGAATCAAGGAAATCCAGAGAGGAGAGGAAAACGATGCGAAAAACTATTAAGGGAAAGGGCTTTGCCGGAGCGGTGATCGTCACGATACTGGTGGCGGCCTTTATGATGCTGTTGACGGGCGCGCTGGTGGTGGGCTATTTTGGAGGAGACACCGATGGACTTGCCACAGCCATTGTTTTCTTCTGTGCCTTTTTGTATCTGGCGGTGGCGGTGGGCGTCATTGCAGCCCTTTTCCAGCGTTGGAAAGAGATTCGGGGAGGTGAGGAGGACGAGGCGAAAAAATATTGAGCCCGCCAAGCGCAGAGAGCGGGGGGAGGCCATCCGGGAGACAGCGGCCCATGTAGTGGTTCAGCTTCTGTCGGCGGCTGCGCTGCTGGGCCTTCGATGCCTCACCGTTCGGGTGTGGCTTGATAATCTGCTGCTGATTGTGGCGGTGATGGATCTGATTACCATCCCCTTCTCTTTTGTGGTACTGCGGCAGCGGCTGCGGGAAATCGAACGGGGGGAAATGGATGAAGCACGAAAGTACTGAATGGTGCAGGCGGGAAAAGAGGGGAGCGGCAGTAGGGTTTCTGCTCTTCTGCCTGCTTCAGGCCGCCTGCGTGATCTCCTTTGCTGCTCTGTCATGGATCCCTGAGCTGCCCCGATGGGCACGGATCCTGTTTTATGCTCTGGCCGCACTGTGTGCCCTGCTGGTGCTGCCGGCCATGGCTGCGCTCAGAGCACGGTGGAGAGAACTGACAAAAGTGAATGATAACTATATTTTTAAGGAGGAAACAACGATGCTGCTGGTAAACATTGATTATATCCCTGGAAAGGAATTTGAGGTACTGGGCCTGGTGAAGGGCACTGTGGTCCAGTCCAAAAACTTCGGCAAGGACTTTATGGCAGGCATGAAGACTTTGGTGGGCGGTGAGATCACCGGGTACACCGAGATGCTTAACGAGGCCCGCCAGATCGCCATGAAGCGGATGGTGGACGAGGCCGAGGGGCTGGGGGCCGATGCCGTGGTGAACATCCGCTACGGCTCCTCCGCCGTGATGCAGGGGGCCGCAGAGGTTATCGCCTACGGTACCGCGGTGCGCTTTCGGTAAAAAACAGATAAAATAAAGCCGTCCCCGGAGCAAAAGCTCTGGGGACGGCTTTTCATCTTTTATCGGTGATAGAGCTTGTTGGTCTGATACTGGGGCTCGCAGGTAAGCTGGATGCCCAGCTTGCGGTAAGTCCCCTCGTCGGCGGGGGAGAGGATCACCGAACAGTGGGCCTGACAGCCCTTTAGAGCGGCCAGCTGTTCCAGAGCCTGGGCGGCCTTGGGCACCGCATTGGCGGAGGAGGCCAGGGCGATGAGGATCTCATCGCTGTGAAGGCGAGGATTGGTGGAGCCCAGATGTTTGACCTTGACGGTCTGAATGGGCTCGATGGCGCTCTGGGCAATCAGATGTACCCCGTGGCCTCCCGCATTGGAGAGCTTTTTCAGGGCGTTGAGCAGGGCGGCGGCAGAGCAGCCCATTAGCTCAGAGGTCTTGCCGGTGACGATGGAGCCGTCGGGCAGCTCGATGGCCATGGCAGGCTCACCCGTCTTTTCAGCAAGCTGGTTGGCCTCGGCAATGACAGGACGGATCTCGGCGGTGATGCCGGCCTGCTGCATGAGAAGCTCCAGCTTATATACCGTACACTCCGAGCCTTTCCCCTGACGGCGATCGCACAGGGCGTCGTAATATCGGCGGATAATCTCCTGTCGGGCGGCGGCCTGACAGGCCTCGTCGTCGGTGATGCAGTTGCCAGCCATATTGACTCCCATGTCAGTGGGAGACTTGTAGGGGCAGTTGCCGGTGATTTTTTCAAAAATAGCCGACAGGACGGGGAAGACCTCCACATCCCGGTTATAGTTTACCGTGGTCACTCCGTAGGCCTGGAGGTGGAAGGGATCGATCATGTTTACATCGTCCAGATCGGCGGTAGCTGCCTCATAAGCCAGGTTCACCGGATGCTTGAGGGGCAGGTTCCAGATGGGGAAGGTCTCAAATTTGGCATAGCCGGCCACAATGCCCCGCTTATGCTCGTGGTAGAGCTGGGAGAGGCAGGTGGCCATTTTGCCGCTGCCCGGCCCGGGGGCGGTGACCACCACCAGGGGGCGGGTAGTGTGGATGTATTCATTTTTCCCAAAACCCTCGTCGCTGACGATTTTGGAGATATTGTGGGGGTAGCCGTCAATGGTATAGTGGCGATAGACCTTCAGGCCCAGCTCCTCCAGCCGGGCCTGGAAGGCGTCGGCAGTGGGCTGCCCCTTATACTGGGAGACCACCACGCTGTCCACCAGCAGTCCACGGCCCCGGAACACATCAATGAGGCGAAGGACATCGCTGTCATAGGTGATGCCCAAATCGCCCCGCACCTTGTTTTTCTCAATGTCTCCGGCGTTGATGACAATGATGATCTCGGCCTTGTCCTTCAGCTGTTCCAGCATTCTGATTTTGCTGTCCGGCTCAAACCCGGGCAGGACCCGGGAGGCATGATAGTCGTCAAACAGCTTGCCTCCGAATTCCAGATACAGCTTCCCGCCGAACTGACTGATTCGGTCCCGAATGTGCTGGGACTGAGTGGTCAGGTATTTTTGATTGTCAAAGCCCACCTTGGACATTTCCAGTCTCCCCTTTATCTCCAGTTTCTGCTAAAATTCGCTTCACATTTTACCCCCGGAATCAGGGGAGCGTCAAGCCCTTCTTCCCGTCAATCGAGCCCCTCCAGAGAAAACAACTGGGCCGGAAGAACATCGGAGAGTTCCACCAGAACGGGGTCGAGACCGCCGTTGCGCTGAACGCGGGGTACATGGACGGAAGTCCGGCTTTCCAGCGGTCCGGTGGGAAGGGAGATCACCACTGTGGGGGAAGACTGTCCCCACTGCACCAGAAGGGAGCCGCGGTGAAGGGCAACGATATCCCGGACAATGGACAGACCAAGGCCCGCCCCCTGGCTGGGCAGAGAGATCTCATCGCCGCTGCCCTGTTGGAACAGTCCCTCCAGCTGCTGCTCAGAGGGGAGGGGCCCGTTGTCGGACAGTGACAGCAGGGCCCGGCTGCCGGAACGGCGCAGGGCAAGGGTGATCCGACCTTCCCGGGTGGCCCGCGCGGAGTTGGCGATCAGGCCCAGCAGCAGACGCTCCAAAAGCCCGGCATCGCCGGGAATGAGGAGGCCGTTGCCCTCACCCTCGTAATCAAGGGCGATATTTGCCTGTTCCAACAGAACACGGGCCCTCTCCACCACCTGACGGCACAGACCGTCCAGGTCCAGAACAGTGCTTTGAAAGGAAACGCGGCCCGAGGCGCTCTGCTGCATATACTCCAGGTTCCCCACCAGGCGGAAGACCCGGTGAAAGCTCTTGGAGAAGGCGGAGGAGGGCAGGGAGAGAGAAGGGTCGTCTTCCTGCGTCAGGGGGCCCACCTCTGCCAAAAATTCTCCCAGCAATCCACGAAGTTGTTCCAACGCGCCCTCCAGCTGCCGGTCCGTCAGGGACGACTGGGGGGCGGGGCGGAAGAAGAGAAGCTGGTCCCCCTCTGCCAGGGAGCAGCTGAAAGTATAACTGGCGGCACCGGAAGTAAAGCAGCCCGCCCCGGAGGGGGCGTTTTTAGGGAGCACCACGCAGTCGGGCACAGGAGCCCCTTCCGTCAGCTGGGGCAGGTAATGCTTGGCCATGGCGTTGGCGGACAAAACCAGATTTTGACGAATGTGAACGATCCCTTCGGGAAAATTGTCCAGCAGAGACTGGATAGATTCAAGCATAGCGGTATCCTCCGGCCGGAAAAGCGGCCTGTGCGGTAAAATTTATTTCTATCATGCGCCGCGGTAAGCAAAACAACACTTAATTCAGTATATCAAAATTTGCCAAGAGGGACAATAGAAGAAATCTCAAAATATTAAAAAAAGGGGGCTTTTGAGTTGAATTGAAAAAATTTATCAATCGATAGACAATTTTCATTTAAATTTACCAGGAAAACTATGAAAAAATACACTATGAAAAAAGAATAAAAAAGGGTATAATAGACCCTGCAATCGTGGGTTAACACGAATCAAATGGAAGAAGGAGTAATTCATATGAGCATCAAAGTTGGCATCAATGGCTTTGGCCGTATCGGCCGTATGGTGTTCCGCGCCAGCCTGAATCACCCCGAGATCGAGATCGTTGGCATCAACGACCTGTGTCCCGCTGAGTATCTGGCTTATATGCTGAAGTACGATACCATGCATGGCAAGTGCGAGGCCGAGATCGGCAGCACCGAGAACGCCATCGTGGTCAATGGCAAGGAGATCCCTGTCTCCGCCGAGCGCAACCCCGCCGACCTGCCCTGGGCCAAGCTGGGCGCTGAGTATGTTGTTGAGTCCACCGGCCTGTTCCTGACCAAGGAGAAGGCTCAGGGCCACCTGGACGCCGGCGCCAAGAAGGTCATTATGTCCGCTCCCTCCAAGGACGACACCCCCATGTTCGTCTGCGGCGTGAACCTGGACAAGTACACCACCGACATGAACTTCGTGTCCAACGCCTCCTGCACCACCAACTGCCTGGCTCCCATCGCCAAGGTCCTGAACGACAACTGGGGCATCACCGAGGGTCTGATGACCACCGTGCACTCCGTCACCGCCACCCAGAAGACCGTTGACGGTCCTTCCCTGAAGGATTGGCGCGGCGGCCGCGCTGCCACCGGCAACATCATCCCCTCCTCCACCGGCGCCGCCAAGGCCGTGGGCAAGGTCATTCCCGAGCTGAACGGCAAGCTGACCGGTATGTCCATGCGTGTTCCCACCCTGGA